>CAJUGZ010000255.1 GCA_910585855.1 uncultured Lachnospiraceae bacterium
ATTCCAAAAGACTTATTGAAGTTTAAATTATCAAAGATTTAAAACGAAAAAATAAAAAAGTGATATTTTAAATGATATATTTTTCATAATAAATCTAACAAAATTGAAAGAATTTTTTCTTTATGGAAAGATTTGAGTAAGAATATTATGGTAGAATCCATATTGAAAAAGGAAATAAACTTTTTTATTATTTTTTAATTGTTAAGAGGAGGAAAAAGCGATGGCAATTTTACAAACTGAAAGTTTGAAAAAAGTATACGGCACAGGAGAAAATGCCGTACATGCATTGGATGGGGTGAATCTGGCAGTAGAAAAGGGAGAATTTGTAGCGATTGTAGGAACTTCCGGTTCTGGAAAATCCACACTGCTTCATATGCTCGGCGGTTTGGATCGACCAACTTCGGGTAAAGTGATAGTAGACGGAAAGGATATTTTCTCATTAAAGGATGAAGAACTGACCATTTTCCGGCGCAGAAAAATCGGATTTATTTTTCAGAATTATAATTTAGTTCCGGTGTTAAATGTCAATGAAAATATTGTACTTCCGATTCAGCTAGACGGAAACCGACCGGATTCGTCTTTTGTAGGAAAGATTGTGGAAACACTTGGTCTAAAGAGCAAGCTAAATAATCTGCCGAATAATTTGTCCGGCGGGCAGCAGCAGAGAGTGGCAATAGCCCGGGCACTTGCTACAAAACCGGCGATTGTACTAGCGGATGAACCGACCGGAAATCTTGACAGCAAGACCAGTCAGGATGTATTAAGTTTACTAAAAGTCACCAGCCAGAAATTTGCTCAAACCATTGTAATGATTACACATAATGAAGAAATTGCACAGATGGCAGATCGGATTATTCGAATTGAAGATGGTAAGATTGTGGTGCGTTAGGAGGTTAGAAGGAGAGTATGAAAGTAAAAAATCATAGCTGTATTCGAACAATCAGCAGAAAATCAATGATGGCAGCACATACTAGAAATGGAATTGCAGTTCTTGCGATTGCATTGACGACCATATTGTTTACGGCATTGTTTACGATTATGATGTCGATTAACCAATCATTTCAATATAGCAATTTTCGTCAGGCGGGAGGCTATAATCATGGAAATTTTAAAGAACTGACAAAAGAGCAGTATCAGGAATTAAAGACGGATTCACAGATTAAAGAGTTTGGTTATCGGCGGTTTGTAGGGATGCCAAGAAATATGCCGTTTCATAAGTCACATGTAGAGGTTAGTTTTTGTGATGCAAATACAGCACATTGGATGTTTTGCGATCCAAAGGAAGGACGTTTGCCAAAAGAAGGAACAAAAGAGGCAGCGACGGATCGGCGGGTTCTTTCTTTATTGGGAGTTGAGCCAAAAATCGGAGAGGAATTTACGGTTACTTTTACGGTAGATGGCAAAGAAACAACACAGACATTTGTATTAAGCGGATGGTGGGAGTATGACGAAGCCTGCACAGCAAGTCATATTTTAATAGCAGAAAGCTATGCGGAAGCAATTTTTCAGGAATTGGGTACAGAGGGAAAAGATGGAATGACAGGTAAATGGGATATGGGGATTATGCTGAGAAGTTCGCTTCATATTCGAGAAGAACTGTTAGAGATATTGGAAAGACATGGATTTCAGACAGAGGATTCTTTTGCAGAAAATTATATTAAGATCGGTGTAAACTGGGGATATGTCGGGGCACAGCTTTCTAGTAATGTCGATTTGCTTACTGTAGTAGCGATGACGGTTTTAATTTTAATTATTGTATTTACAGGTTATTTGATTATTTATAATGTATTTCAGATTTCGGTAACAAACGATATTCGGTTTTATGGGCTGTTAAAAACGATTGGTACTACTGGACATCAGATTCGAAAAATTTTATATGGACAGGCAATGCTTTTATCTGTAGTTGGAATACCAATAGGTCTGTTGAGCGGTTATCTGATAGGAATTTCCTTAATTCCGTTTGTTATGCAAAAAATCAATTCCGGTATACAGGCGGAGGCATCTGTAAGCCCGATTATTTTTATTGGGGCATCGCTTTTTTCACTTTTTACGGTTTGGATTTCTTGTATGAGGCCGGGAAAATTGGCAGCGAGGGTATCTCCTATTGAAGCAGTGCGTTATACAGAGGGAGCAGGCAGTAAAAAAACAGTAAAAAACGGGGGAGGTAAAGTTTCACTGCCTAGAATGGCATGGGCAAATTTAGGACGCAGCAGAGGAAAAACCATAGTGACGATTTTGTCTTTGACTTTTGCGGTGGTGCTGTTAAATATAGTAGTTACATTTACAAACGGATTTGATATGGATAAATATTTAGCTCGGATGGCAGCGGATTTTATACTTGCCGAGGCAAGTTATTTTCAGACAAACGGGTTTTTTTATGCAGGAAGAGCACTGCCGGAGGAAGATATTGCACAGGTAGAAGCACAGGGAGGGATTACAGAAAGCGGACGGATTTATGGAAAAGTCAGTAACATTATGGAATTTGTAACAGAAGAGTATTATCGAAAAGCAAAAGGAAAGTGGAACAGTAAAGAAATACTAGATTTGGAAATAGAGCAAACGCAGAAGGATGAAGAAGGAAGAATTATGGATAATGTTTCTCTTTACGGGATGGAACATTATCCGCTGAGCCGGCTTACGGTAGTAGAAGGTGATATTTCGAAACTGGATACATCGGGAAATTATATTGCGGCTGTTTATGAAGCAGATGATTACGGAAAAGTGATGGAGGATTCGAACTGGGCAAAACTTGGGGATAAGATTTCGTTATATTATGTGGAAGAATGGGAATATTTTAATCCTGATACTGGTGAGATTTATCCCGATCCAGATCAGATAACGGAAACAGAACACTATGATATGCGGATGAAAACCTATCGGACGGTGGAGTATGAAGTAGCAGCTATTGTAATTGTGCCTAGTTCCCTTAGTTATCGTTATTATGGCAGTGATGCGTTTGTTTTAAATGCGGATATTTTTTGCAGGGATACACAAACAAATGCTGTTTTACAGTACTGTTTTGATACTACAAAGGAGAGTAATGCAGCAATGGAGGCATTTCTTATAGATTATACGGAACATCAAAATTCGGCATTGGATTATGAAAGTAAACAGACTTATGCGGAGGAATTTCAGGGATTTCAGATGATGTTTTCTCTTTTGGGTGGGCTGATGTGTCTGATTATCGGTATAGTGGGTGTACTGAATTTTTTAAATGCAATGCTGACAGGAATGATTACAAGAAAACGAGAGTTTGCTGTACTGCAGTCGATTGGGATGACAGGGCGGCAGCTGCAGAGTATGTTAATTTGGGAAGGAATGTATTATGCGATGGGAGCAGTTGGGCTTGCAGGTATACTGTGTATCGTATTAGTTCCTTTGGTTTCTGGTGTATTTCAGAGTGCTTTTTGGTTTTTTACTTATCGGTTTACAATTCTGCCGATAGTTTGTGTAGCACCTGTTTTTGGACTGCTTGGAGTAGTGACACCGCTTTTGATGTATCGAAGAATTGCAAAGTTTTCGATTGTAGAACGTCTGCGGGAAATCGAATAGTGGGGACACAAGAGTTGGTTGGCTGGCGGAGAGAAAAGCGTGTATTTTTGTGTAACTGTTAAATAGTGTGCGGGATTTTTCTTTGTGCTTAGCACTAAAGTGAACGTTTTACTATTGATTGTGGTTTTTTTGGTCTGGAGTATATAGCTGAAAGCGGAAAGGGGTACTATTCAGGGTCATCATTTCCCGTCGGCACTTAGGTATGGTATTTTCATGCCTTATGTGTCCGCTATGAAAATAGGAAATGCTAAGCGAAAGCGGGCTCAAAATAGTACTCCTTTTTGCTTTTGGCGTCCTCTTTGGAACATAGTGCCGTTCGAAATTAAGTTTATTAGTTCAGTAGAAAAGGGATAGATATTTCAGTAAAATGGTGCTATAATCGGTTTTATAGGATATGGACAGGTGAGAGAAAGAATTGAAAGTCTATTATAAAACGGAGAGGAGTAGTAAAAGTGAAAAATTTAAAAGTAAAGGTTATTGTTCCGCTTTTTTTATTGGCGTTGATTGGTATGATATCCTCTGTTTTTGGATTGCTTTCTTTACGGCAGCTTGGGCTGGTGGGAAATGAAATTGCGTCAGAAAGAGTTCCGGTCATTATTGCATTGGATTCGGTTTCGGCTTATGTGGAGCAGCTTCAGCAGCTTCTTTTGACTCATAGTATTATGGATACAAAAGAGGGAAAGCAGCAGACAGAGGAGAAGATTAGTGTATCGGCGGCAACGGTAAAGGCTTATTTGGAAAAATATGGGGAATTAACAAAGAATCAGGCAGACTATCAGGAACTCAATGGATTTTATGAAGAATATATGGAGGTATATACCAATACCCTTCGTTTTAGTGCGTTTAATCACACAAGAGAGGTAACGGATCAGGTAAATGGGGTGCTTACAGAGATATTCGGACAGTTTCATGAAAAAATACAAGAGATGATTGAGCAGGAACAGATAGGGGTTGGACTGGCAAAAAAGCGGCAGGAGAGTATTTATGGTAATGCAGTGATTATTGCATACGGGATGCTGATGATTATGGGACTGGTCTTTTTGGAAAGCAGTATTGTAACAGTAAAGACTGTCATTCTTCCTACTGTTGCTTATGCAAAGAAGTTAAAGGAAGTTACTGATCAGATCAATCGAAAAGAGGGAGATTTGACAAAGCGGATTCCGATTCATACAGTGGATGAGATTGGGCGGTTAGCGAAAGGGGTTAATTTGTTTATTTCTACACTGCAAAAGATTATAAAGGAAATTTCGTCTTCTTCCGGGGAATTGGATCGAACGTTTCAAAGTGTAAATAATAGTATTACGGTTGTAAATACAAATTCAAATGATATATCGGCTGCCATGCAGGAAGCGGCGGCAACGATGGATATGATATCTTCTACAATAGCCGAAATTAATGAAAGTACGGTATCTATTGGTAAGAATGTAGAGCATATTACAGAGGTGACGCATGAGATTTATGGTCATACTATGGAGATGCAGAAGCGGGCAGAGGAGATCGAAAAAGATGCCAATTCCAATAAAACGCAGACAAATCAGATAATGGATACCATATTGGATAAATTAAATCAGGCGATTGAACACAGTAAAAGTGTAGAACGGGTCAATGAGCTGACAAATGAAATTTTAAATATTTCTGGACAAACCAATCTATTGGCTTTAAATGCTTCAATTGAGGCGGCTCGTGCCGGAGAGGCAGGAAGAGGGTTTGCTGTGGTGGCAGAGCAGATTCGAAATCTTGCCGACAGCAGCAGGGAAACAGCGGGGAAGATTCAGACAATTAATGGGATTGTAGTTTGTGCGGTAAAGGAATTAAGTGAAAATGCAAATGGAATAGTAGATTATATTTCAGAGAAAATCCTGCCGGATTATGATGCCTACGCTGCATCTGGTAGGCAGTATCGGGAGGATGCAGAGGAAATCAGCAAAGCGATGGATCGCTGTCTAGAGCGGATGGATGAACTAGAAGGGCATATGGAGCGATTGGTTGTACAGATGGAAAATATTTCAAAAGCAGTATCGGAATGTAATCAAGGCATCAGTCTTTCGGCGGAAAGTACAACGACTTTAGTTGGTGAGATTGGTCAGGTATATAGAAATGTAGAGGCAAGTATGCAGATTATAAAAAATTTAAAACAGCAGTCAGATGCATTTACAAATCTATAGAAAGTGGAGGATTACGATGAAAAAGGGTATATTGGCAGTATTGCTTACAGGGATTTTATATATAATTGGCTCGATTTCTGTTTTTGCTGCAGCAGTAAATGAACCTTCACAGCCAGAGGAAACCGTGCAGGAAACACAGGAATTGGTAGAGTCTCTTGATGGAATAGGAACGGTTGAATTGGCAGAAGTTTCTGTAGAAATATTTGATATAAATTCTGTGGAGTATGAGGGAGGATCGGTATTTCCTATTGTGGCGGCAGCGGTGGGAATTGTTGCGGTGATTGCTGTTTCGTTAATTATATATGCGTTAAAGGAACGGGATTATGAGGAGGTGTAATTTAATGGGGGAAGTATTTCCCCTTTATTTTTTTGCGGTAGGTTGGGTTTCACCGGACGCCAGAGGCGGTTTGCTCCTGTCCTTTGCCTGCTCCGCTCCAAACGGTAAGAAAGTCTAGGGCTTCTGATTTCGGTTCATCCAACCGTACGAACCGGGGCGCAATTCGCCCTCACCATAGCCGAAATGTAATTGGTGTAAGTAAGGATTTTACTAGCTGTAAAACATTTTCTTCCCTATTCTCCGGGCTAAACACGCCCCTTTTTTTGCATACCCTGCATGGAA
>CAJUGZ010000256.1 GCA_910585855.1 uncultured Lachnospiraceae bacterium
CGTGTTTAGCCCGGAGGATAGGGAAGAGGATGTTTTATGGTTGGTAAAATCTTTCCTTACACTTATTGTGTTTCGGTTGTGGTGAGGGCGAATTGCGCCCCGGTTCGTCCGGTTGGATGAACCGAAATCAGAAGCCCTAGACTTTCTTACCGTTTGGAGCGGAGCAGGCAAAGAACAGGAGCAAATCGCCTCTTGCGTCCGGTGAAAGCCAATTTTTTCCGGCAGCATCCTATCTCCAAAAGTTGAATGAAAGATAGAAACAGGATAAGCTTACAAAGTTGCTTTATCCTGAAAATCAAAATGTGAGGTATTTTTCTTTTTGAATATTTGTTGTATTATTATAATTAAATGTTTCTTTTTAAATAAAAGTTTGTTTGCTGTAACATTTTACGGACATTTGTTTGTTATATTATGAAAAATGCACAGGAGGATGACTATGAAACAGATTTTACTGGTAGAGGATGATGCTCTTTTGAATAAAACGCTGACTTACAACCTGATTTCCGAGGGTTATAATACAACGTCAGCTTTGAATATGGATACAGCCGCTGAGCTGTTAGCTCGGACGGAATATGATCTGGTACTTTTAGATATCAACTTGCCGGACGGCAGCGGTTATGATTTATGCAGGCTTATAAAGCCGGAGTTCCCGGATACTTTGGTTATTTTTTTGACTGCTAATGATCAGGAGAGTGATCAGATACATGGTTATGAAGTGGGAGCGGTAGATTATATTACAAAGCCTTTTTCCATTGGGGCGCTGCTGCGGAAAATACGTGCTATGTTTGCTATGATAGAGCATCATAAACCGGCAAGGGATATCTATGATGACGGCAGGTTGTTTTTAGATTTTTCGGAACAGACTGCTGTGCTGAATGGGAAAACGATTGCGCTTTCTCCGATGGAGTATAAGATGCTGTATCTGTTTTGTAAAAATGCAAAACAGGTTTTGACAAGGCAGCGGCTTTTGGAAAAGCTGTGGGATGCGGAGGAAAATTTTGTGGATGAACATACCCTGACTACTTTAGTTAGCCGCATACGGGGTAAGATTGAAGCAGATGGTGATACTTATATTAAGACAATTTATGGGATTGGATATCAATGGACAGGAGGAGAGAGAAAATGAAGCTGGAACGCATTTCTGTGAAAAAGCTGTTTCTGATGATTTGCATTGGTGCAGCAGTTTCTATGCTGACAGTTTGTATGGTTCTCTTTGTTATAACAGGTGAACGATGGGTATTGATTGGCGGTGTATTGCTGACGGTTTGTGCTCTTGTCTGGATGTTTTTTCTGACTTTTGTTTTTGGAAAGAGGCTTTCTGTATTTACTAAAGAGCTGTGCAGAATAATTGATTGTATGATAAGTGGCAGTGAAGAATTGGTGCAGACTGTTGACAGTGAAACGCTTTTTGCCCGTATCAGTTATCGTCTTTCTCGTCTGTATAGTATTATGCAGGAAAATCGGCGCAAGGTGGACGAGGAACGGCGGGAACTTCAAATGCTGGTGTCAGATATTTCTCATCAGGTAAAAATGCCAGTGAGCAATTTGAAAATGGTGGCGGATACATTGTTAGCAAAACCTGTTACGGAACAGGAGAGAAAGGAGTTTTTGCAGGGGATTCGGGATCAGACAGATAAGCTGGAATTTCTTTTTCAGGCTCTTGTAAAAACCTCTCGATTAGAAACAGGGATAATCCGGTTGGAAAAGAAAGATGGTTTATTGATTGATACGTTGGCGATTGCCTGCGGCGGTATTGTTTATGCAGCAGAGAAAAAGAATATTTCTGTAACGGTGGATTGTCCGGCGGATCTGCACTTGTCCCATGACAGTAAGTGGACGGCGGAGGCATTGTTTAATTTATTAGATAATGCAGTGAAGTATACACCGAATGGCGGAGCGATTTGTGTGTCAGTAAAGAAGTGGGAAATGTATGTGGAATTTAAAGTGACCGATACCGGCAAAGGGATTTCTGAAAGCAGTCAGGCAGCTATCTTTCGGCGTTTTTACCGGGAGGAAGATGTGCATGATGAACAGGGAGTGGGTATTGGTCTTTATCTGGCTCGTGAGATTGTTACTCGACAGGGCGGATATATGAAAGTGACTTCAGAAGTTGGCAGGGGATCGACTTTTTCTGTTTTTTTTCCATGTAGGTGGTAGTATTTTCCCTGAATTTTTATATAAATTTTTTATTGTTTCGGATATTTCTGTGACATTTGGATTTTACAATGTCCTTATCAATTAAGAAAAAGGAGGAGTATTTGATTATGACTGTATTACAAATAATTGACTTGAGGGCAGCAGAGTTACAGGATGAGGAGGTGGCGGACTATGATTTGGCCTTTTGAGAATGATACTGGTGCAGTGGAAAAGAAATTGGCAGGCAGGAGCATGAAAGCCGACAGACGCAGGAGTCTTTTTGTGATTCTGACGATTGCTTTTGCTGTCTGTCTTATGGGAACTTTTTGTTTTATTTATTCTGCACAGCAGATGCAGACATTAGAGCATATACAAGGGCAGTATCAGGCAGGCTGTGAAGGGATAACCTATGCGGAAATCGAGCGGCTTGTAGATACAGGAAAGTTTGAAAAATGGGGATATACTGCTGATGGAGGGACGATTCGTTATCGGGACAGTGTGCTGCATATCAGTTTTGTCAGTTCGGAGATGATTGATTTGATGAGTTATGGAAAAATCATCGGATCTTATCCACAGACTGAGAATGAACTCTGTGTGGAGCGGTCTTTTTTAAAATATTTCGGGCTTTCGGATAACGTTGGTCAGATGATAACTTTAGATCTGGGCTATGGCGAAAAAGACTATATGATAACTGGTATTTTAGAAACAGAAAATAGCAGTCGGGTATTTACTGTCTGGGTTTTTGAATCTGCTATATGTACAGAAGCAAATCCGATGCTATATGAACTGCGGTTTCGATTTGCCGGGAGTCAGGCAGCGGATACGGATCAACTGCGGATGGATATAGAAGTATTTTTTGAGGAAATGAATATTCCTGCAGACAGAACATTTTATAGTTCAAACTATTTTGATATGATAGAAATTTATTTGGGAAGTGATATGGAACTCTATGTTTTGGCAGTTCTAATTACTCTGGTCTGTGCGATTGTTATTTATAATATATTTTATATCTCTGTTATCGGAAAGCTGCAGGAATATGGACGCTTAAAAGTGCTTGGGACTACATCACAGCAATTAAAGCGTATTGTAAAAAGAGAACGGCGTTTTTTAACTGCTGTAGCAATCCCTCTTGGGTTGATTGCAGCAGCAGGTATTACATGGGCGGTTATACCCGGCTGCTGGGTTTGGTCTGACAATATCAGATATGCGTCGATTATTTCTTTTTTGACCTATACAGCAGTTTTGATTGCTACTAGGACACCTTTAAAGATGGCGGGACAGGTATCTGCTATAGAAGCAATTACAACCACTGCTTATTCACAGCAGCAAAGCCGCAGTGTTTCTAGACAGCTTCACCGTCTTTTGACGATGCCTTGTCTTGCTTGGATGAATTTTTCCCGTAACCGGAAAAAGGCGGTTGTAACAGTTATTTCTCTTAGTCTGACCGGAATTTTGTTTCTTTGTGTTTCTGCATATGCAAACTCGGTGGATGTAAAGGAGATGGCACAGTCCCAATTTGGCGACAGAAGCCAGTATCTTTTGCAATATGAAGATTATGCGGGGCAGGAGTTTATTGATATGCAGAAAGAAAATCCTTTGGGTTTGGATCTGCAAAAGGAGCTTGCTGCTATTCCCGGTGTGGATTTTATTACGGCTTATAATTTGACTTGTGTTGAAATTCCCGCTATTGGTGCGATCCCCGGAAACAGGGAAAATGAACCCTTTTTCATCAGAGGAATTTCAGAAGAACAGATGGCGGATATGTATACAAAAGAAACGATTTTAGATGGAATTGCAGATTATCGGAAGTTGGTGGAGCAGAGGGGGATTTTGGTTTGCCCATCGAAGGATGCTCTAAAAACGATTTATAGAACCAGCTATCAGGTGGGTGATAATGTGACCGTTTCTTGTTACAATGGACAGACAAAGACATATACTGTTATGGGTATTGTTGAGGATATTCCTATTGGCAGTTCGTCACATTTCTTTATTTTGCCGGAGGAAGAATTGTCCGTGCTTTATCCAGAAATTTCTGATTTTACCGGTTATTTGAATCTTCATACAGCACAGACGGATAGGCAGATACGGCAGGCAGTATTTGATGCTGTATCAGATGAACGGATCGATATTTCTGATTTGGATGATAAAGTTTCTAATCTGACTGATGGTTTACAGCAGGAATTGAAAAGGGATTATGGTATTTTAATATTTGTTTTTGCGTTTTCGTTGATAAATCTTGCTAATACATTGATTACAAATCTTTTGTCCCGTCAGCGGGAGTTTGGTATTTTCCAGTCTGTTGGAATGAGTGATCGGCAGTTATCTAAAATGCTGTCTTTTGAGTGTCTGTATTATATTGGAATTACGTTGTTTGTTACCTTGACGGTTGGAACGGTATGCAGCGTGGCTGTATGTAGGATTTTCGATCAAATAGGTTTATTTGGGAAGATTACTTATCATTTTCCTTTGGTGCAGGTGTTGTTGTTTGCGGCTGCACTGCTTTTGGTGCAAATGGTATTCTCTGTTTGTGCAGTTCGTTATTCGAAAAAATTCTCTCTTGTAGAGCGAATTAAAGTAATGAATTGATTTTGTTTGAAATGGAGTGTGTTTTTTTCGGCTGTGTACTTCAGAACGAAAAAAATAGTAGAGTGTTTGTTGTAGTGTTTACAATTATAAAGATTAGAATTGGAGGAAAAAATGAATAAGAAAAAGTGGATTAATATCGTATCGGTTTATTCGATTATATATACAGTAATAACATTGTTAAATAGTGTTTTGTATCTTTGTAATGGGATTTATGAAGATCCAAGCGGTAATTGGCATGAATTAGATAGGGCTATGATTCTTTTGATTGGTATAGTAACATTTGAATTGTGTATAAATTTACCTGTTAAGCCTTTAATTTTTAGATATGTGACAGCGTATATTCCATCGCAGATGTTGGTATTTGCATATGTTTGGTTTACTGGATTGAGAGAACCTTTGGCGAAAACGGCATACAGGGATATTTGGATTAATTTTACATGTCTTTTTATATTATTATGCGTGGTTAATGTTGTTATTGGTATTTTCAGGAAAAAGAGAAATTTAACGGGAAAAAAGTAGAAGGAATAGTAAATATTTTGAGATACATAGCTAAAGTCGGAAGGAAGGTCTGCGAAGGGTCATCATTTTCCGTCAGCACTTAGGAACGGTATTGCTGTGTTTTCGTGCCTTATGTGTCCGCTATGAAAATAGAGAATGTTAAGCGCAAGCGGGCTCGTAGTAGACTTTTCTTCCGATCCAGCATAAATATCTTGATCGAAAAGAATCTGTAAGACGGGTTGATTTTGATTAGAATTATAATAAAAAATAGTGAAAGTGATTATGACCAGAAAGCAGAAAAAGAAAAGAATAAAATTTTTTTTCATTTGATACGTTTCCCTTCTTTTTTGATAGATGATATTTATAAATTTTTTTGTATATTTTTGTAAGAAGTATATTATTTATGTTATAATATTTTTTAAATTTTGTCAATATAATTGTATTTGTTAGTAATACATTATAGTTATTATTTATATATTAAAATTTTTAGAATTACAAAAGGAGATAGTTTGTGTAGTATTTTTTATAGTGCGGCAGATAACATGGTTTTCTGGTAGTCACATGCAAAATTTCGAAAAGAAACATAATGGACAATCAAAGAATAATATAGTGAATAAAGGAAAATTGAGGGGGTTAAAAGGAATTAGGTGAAATCAGAAAAATGGAAGGCAGATAGTTGTGGTTTGGAATGATCGGTGAGTTTATTTGAGGTGTAAAGATGAATATAAATCAGAATATTGATATATATAATGCTGATATTTATCTGCGTCTGTCGAAAGAGGATGGGGATAAGGAGGAAAGTGATAGCATTAGGAATCAGAGAGAGTTTATTTTGGAGTTTTTAAAATCTAAGGAAGATATTAATATTTATGCAGTCAGAGTGGATGATGGTTATTCCGGGGTAAATTTTGCTAGGGTTAGATAACGATACCATTTTGATATGTGGTGTCAACATCTAGCCCTTGCTTTATCTTAGACTACGATACTGTCTACATCTGTACCGATTTGACGGAAATAAGATGTGTTTTTGATAGGTTCTTGCGTGTTCTCTA
>CAJUGZ010000257.1 GCA_910585855.1 uncultured Lachnospiraceae bacterium
CATATCCTGCTTCTATGCAGGGTATGCAAAAAAAGGGGCGTGTTTAGCCCGAATGGCAGGGAAGAGAATGTTTTATGGCTGGCAAAATCCTTCCTTACACCTGTTTCGTTTCGGTTGTCATGAGGGCGAATTGCGCCCCGGTTCGTTCGGTTGAATCTACGTAAATCAGAAGCCCTAGACTTTCTTTCCGTTTGGAGCGGAGCAGGCAAAGGACAGGAGCAAACCGCCTCTGGCGTCCGGTGAAAGAAACCTCTTTGCAGCACCCTGTTTCCAAAATTCTAATGAAGATCTACCACCTTTTGTACCCGAAGTTCAAACCAAAATACACTCCCCTGCCCTACCTCACTATTTACACCATAATTAGCATCATGCAGCTTCAAAATATTCTTTACAATAGAAAGCCCTAATCCCGTCCCCATAACAGCCCGCTTATGTGTTTTATCGACCTTATAATACCGCTCCCATACATAAGGCAGTTCTGCTTTTTCAATACCAATCCCACTGTCAATCACCTCAATCCGCACAATCCCCCCAAGCTGTATCTGCCGCACCCAAACCGTTCTATTTTCTCCTGTATAATTAATCGCATTATTAATTAAATTATAGACAACTTGATTAATTTTATACTCATCGGCTTCCACCAATACATGTTCCTGATATTCAAATTGAATCGTATATCCATCCTGTTCCGTCAGCTTTGCAAACCGATCTAATACAGAACGAATACTTTCTGTTAAATCATACTCCTTTCGATCTAATGTCAGCACCCCTGCCTGAAGTTTCGATACATCCAACATATCATTGACTAATGCTGTCAGACGCTTCGATTCGTCAATTACTACCTGTACATTTTCCGGTGTATTCTCTCCCGGCAGATCTCTCATAATCTCTGCATAAGCAATAATCATCGTAAGGGGTGTCCGCAGATCATGAGAAATATTAGCCAGCAGCTCCCGCTGAAATTTCTCTGTTTTTGCCAATTCCTCTGTTGCATAGTTTAATGTATCTGATAATTCCGCAATTTCTCTATAATCCTTTGCTTCAAAAGCAACATCATAATTTGCCTTTGCCAACTCCTTTGCCGCATGATTGACCCGAATAATCGAACGGGAAATATTCCGTGATAAAATCCATGCCATCGCAAGGGACAACAGTACTAAAATTCCCGAAATATAAGCAAACTGTATCTGCAAAGTATGCACAGTAGCATCCACCGGCGTAATCATAGCGGAAAGAATCAGCACCCGCTCTTCCCCCTCTGAATTAGTAATAATTTTAAACCAAATTACGGTTTCCTGCACATGTTTGGCAAACATCCCTATCTGCTTTCGAAATTCTTCCTCTCTAAATAATTCTGGATTTTCTAATCTCCTTTCCCATTCCTCCTCTTCCGGCAAAACAGGCTGTTTTTTTATCTTTTCCTGATATTTCCATTCCTCTTTTTCTTCTTCCTCTAGTCTGCTTTGATAATCGATCCGATACTCTCCATTATGCTCTTTGGCTAATTGATACCATTCATAAAACAGTCCATAATTTAAATTTCCCTGATGATCGATAAATACCGCTTCTTTTGAAAAAAGAACTTTTCTATTTTCTCCGATTATCGCTAAATTAATATCATAATTTTCGGCAATCGTTTCTGCTGCTTCCTCCAAGTTTTCCATATCTACCGACTTTATCAAAGCATCCATAGCATGCTGTAATTCTTTTCGCTTGATATTTTTATAAAACACATCCAAATAAACCGTCTGTAAAAGCCATAAAATCAGCAAAAGCAAAATGGTAAAAGCAAGAAAATACAAAAAAACTTTCCATTTAATACTGATTTTCTCACGCTTCAAAACGATATCCCACCCCTCTTAACGTTACAAGAAACTTGCGGTATTCTCCTAAACTGCTGCGCAGCAGCTTAATATGTGTATCCAGCGTCCGATCATCTCCAAAATAATCATACCCCCAAACCTCTGTAATCAGCTTTTCTCTTGTCAAAGCAATTCCTTTATTTTTCAGCAGATAAAACAGTAAATCATACTCTTTTGGTGTCATAGCCGCTTTCTCCCCGTTTACTATTACCAGCCTTCCTGTAAAATCAACATAAAGACCTTCTTTTTCATAGATATCATGCTTTTTTGCCCGATTTTCTTCTTTTTCTTTTGGCGCATGGCGGCTAATCACTACTTTTACCCGCATCATCAATTCTCTTGGAGAAAACGGCTTTACTACATAATCGTCAATCCCCAGATCAAACCCATGAATTTTATCATACTCTTCCCCTCTGGCAGAAAGCATAATAACCGGAATATCTTTAAAACGGCGAATCTCTCTGCATGCTGAAAATCCGTCTAATTCTGGCATCATAACATCCAAAATAATCAAATCATACTCATGTTCTCTGCATAAATTTACTGCCTCTATTCCATCTTTCGCTTCTGTAATAATATAACCCTCAAATTCTGCATATTTTCGAATAATCGCCCGAATCTTTTCTTCATCATCTACAACTAATATATGGCTCATGCTATCCCTCCTGTTTCTTTTTGATTGATATATATCATATATACCAAATTTTCCCTTTTTTTCTTTTATTGACTTTTATTTTACCTATACTTTGTGACATCTATGTGATAAATGAACGGAATATTTCTTGAAAAATCTGTTGTATTTTTCAAAAATATCAGTTAGAATATAAGTATTCAAATATTTTTCTCTCATCATAATGTATCTGTCACAAGAGAACAAGTAGTTTTTACTTTTTTTCGAGAGAATAATAACTTATTTGAAAGGAGCAAAACTGAATGAAGCCAAGTGATTTCAAAATTTTAATTGCAGATGATTCGATGCTTGCCAGAAAAAAGCTAAAGAATTGTCTGGCTGGTCTGGACTATACAAATGTGATAGAAGCAGTTGATGGAGAAAATGCAGTAGAATTATTCCGCAATGAAAACCCATTACTTGTTTTTATGGACATTGTAATGCCTAAAAAATATGGAATTGATGCCCTAAAAGAAATCAAGTCTTTAAACCAAGATGCTATTGTTGTTATGGTTTCTTCTACTGGTACAAAAGTAAATGTAGCCGATGCAATAAAGGCAGGAGCCAATGATTTTCTTACCAAGCCTTTTACTGTGAAACAAGTATATGATGTATTGGAACACTTTAACAAGTAATGCCACGAAGGAGGAACTTTCATGCTCACACAGTTTTTTGGCAGTTATTTAATTGATAAAAACATTATTACCTCAGAACAGCTTTTAGAGGCACTTCGCTATAAAAATGCACACTCAAAAAAACTTGGAGACCTTGCTGTAGCCGCTGGTTATATGTCAAAAGATGAATCAGACGAGGTTCATACTATGCAGACACAATCAGACAAAAAATTTGCGGAAATTGCCGTACATATGGGATATTTAACTGTTGCACAGGCAGACGAATTAATCAACGCACAGCACACTGGCTATCTGCTGCTTGGAAACTCCTTAATTGAGCTGGGTTTTTGTTCACAGGAAACTATAACGAAAGCGATTGCCGATTATGAATTTGATTATCAGCTTTCTTTTTCTACTATTTTAAATTCTGACAGTGATAAACAAGCTGAAATGATTCAAAATTATTATCATTTTCCAGAAACGGATGAAATTAACCCTATTAAGAAATATGCTACATTACTATTAAAAGATTTGATACGATTTATTGGCGGTGATTTCCGCCTGCTTGCCAAAGTAGATTCGATTCCAGATACACTTCCAAATATGATAGAAGTTCATCAAAAGTTATTTGGAAAATATAATTTTAACACTTCCATTATTGGATTTCGGGACTTTATTGTTCAATTTGCAGCTCGTTATGCCTGTGTGGAATTTGACGAATTAGATGAGTTTGCAGACGCATCCCTTCAGGATTTCTTAAATCTCCATAATGGAATCTATACTGTAACAATGTCAAATGAACATGGAATAGAATATGAACTCTCCCCTACAGAAACCAATCCTTATACGGGTGGTAAAAAATGGGACTATATTCTTCCTATTGAATTTACCTTTGGTACAATCTATTTTTGCGCTTCTCAAGAAGAAACCGAATAGGGAAAATCCTTTCCCTATTCGTACACTAGGTACTTTGCTGACAATCTTCCTATAAGTGCCCATGTGCATAAAAAAAGCAGGGAATTGTATTTTTCTCTGCTCTTTTTTTGTTCTTAACTAGAAATAGCACTCCCTTCGGCTTTCGGCATCTAAAAACTCATGATACTAAAATCCATTTCTGTTCCTTAAATCTGATCTCCAATATAACTTTCTATAAAGTCAAAATACCCATCCGATCCCGATTTCTTTTCCCATAATTCTATAAAATCTTTTATTCTTAACAGACACATAACCAGAACTTTATAATAGTCTTTCAGCATATTTTTAATGCATTTCCTTCTAATGACATTAAAAACATGTCATAGCCTCCTTCTTCTCCCTTTCTAACCTTACCAAATTCTCTTTCCATCTATAAATATATTTTCTCAAATTGATATAGCTGCATATTTTTCTTCCTTTTCTTGTAAACTTTTTTAATAAACCCGTGAATAAAAAATGTTTTATTTTTATTTTTTAATACCAAGAATTTCTTTTACTGTTTCTGTCATTTTTGTTGCATCACAGACACGATGGTGAATGGCTTGTGCATTTCGAATTTCTTCAATCGCTCTTGGCACCGTTGTATGAGAAATTTTGCTTAATTCATCTACTAATTCAAAATCTCCCATTGTATTATAATCTGGATTAATTGCTGTCATTACACTTCTGGTAAATTTATAAGGACTTGCTGTAGAAGCAATCAGTGCTTTTTTTGTATCCTTTGTTTCTTTTTGATATTTTTGATATACGGCAGCAGCAACCGCAGTATGCGTATCAATTACATAGCCTGTCTTTTCATAAAGCTCTTTTATCATATCCGCTGTTTCTGCTTCTGTTGCATAATTTCCATAAAAGTCTTTTAACTGTGCCTTCATCTCTTCTGTAATACAATAGCTTCCTTCTTTGCTCAATGCTGCCATTCTCTCCTGATTTGCTTTTGCATCTTCTCCTGCAATCTTATAGATTAGACGTTCTAAATTACTGGAAATCAAAATATCCATTGACGGAGAAGAAGTTAAAATAAACTCTCGATTTTTATTATAAATTCCTGTAGAAAAGAAATCATAAAGCACTTTATTTTCATTGGATGCACAAATCAGCCGCTCAATCGGCATTCCCATCTGCTTTGCAAAATAGGCCGCTAATATATTTCCAAAATTTCCTGTCGGCACTACTACGTCAATCGTTTCTCCTTTGACAATTTCCTGATCTGCCAATAGCTTTGCATAGGAATAAACATAGTATACAATCTGCGGCACTAAACGTCCAATATTAATAGAATTTGCAGAGGAAAACTGAAACCCTGCCTGATCCATCTGCTTTCCTAATTCCTGATTTCCAAAAATTTCCTTTACACCGTTTTGAGCATCATCAAAATTTCCATGAATTCCCACTACGTATGTATTGTTTCCCTTCTGTGTCACCATCTGCTTTTCCTGAATTGGACTTACACCGCCCTTTGGATAAAATACAATAATCTTTGTTCCCTCTACATCAGCAAATCCCGCTAACGCTGCTTTTCCGGTATCTCCAGATGTTGCCGTTAAAATTACAATTTCATTTTTTACCTGATTTTTCTTTGCAGCAACACTCATTAAATGCGGCAAAATTGAAAGTGCCATATCCTTAAAAGCAATCGTTGCCCCATGAAATAATTCCAAATAATAAGTCTGACCTACCTTTCGAATCGGTGCAATCTCTTTGGTATCAAACTTTTCATCATAAGCAAAACGAATACACTGCTTTAACTCTTCCTCTGTAAAATCCGTAAAATACAGCTTCATTACCTCATAAGCAATCTCTTGATAACTCATCTTTGCCAATTCCTCCATTGGCACATCCAATTTTGGAATTCTCTCTGGGATAAATAAACCTCCGTCCTCTGCCAGCCCTTTTAAAATTGCCCAAGATGCTGTTACTGGTGTCTGATCACTTCTTGTACTTTTATATAACAATTCCATCTTAATCCTCCATTCTATTCTTCTATCATTCTCTCTTTGATACTTCCGAATTATATCCTATTTTTCTCTGATACGCAATATCAAATCAAAAAAATAATTAAGGGGGGACGCCAGATTCGAAAACTATGAACCGCCTGCTGTTCCACGTTTCCAAAAAGTAAGAAGTTCTAAGACTTCTGC
>CAJUGZ010000258.1 GCA_910585855.1 uncultured Lachnospiraceae bacterium
GTCTTAGAACTTCTTGCTTTTTGGAAACCGGAACAGCAGACTGCCCACCGTTTTCACATCTGGCGTCCGATTTATGATTTATTAAAGATGCCAAAATTCCCGGTTGACTTGTCTTTTTGGGTGCTTTATAATAGGGTATTAGGTGTATAGTCTGTTTTTTGTAAAAGACGATGGGAAAGAAAAAAAGGGCGGATTGGAGCATTTTATGATAAAAAGTATGACAGGGTTTGGACGCTGCGAATTAAATGATGGACAGCGTAAGATAACAGTAGAGATAAAGTCAGTAAACCATCGGTTTTTGGATATGACAATTAAAATACCAAAGAAACTGAATTTTTTTGAGGCAAATATACGAACGCTATTAAAGAAGTATATTCAGCGAGGAAAAATAGATGTATTTATTTTATATGAAGATTTGACGGAACATACCAGTGTATTGAAATATAATCAGGAATTGGCAAAGGAATATTGGTTATACTTTGAAAAGATGGCAAATCAATTTCGAATTGTAAATAATGTAACGGTTGTTGATTTGGCGAAATTTCCAGAAGTGTTTACAATGGAGGAGCAGGAAATTGATGAAGAAAGTCTTTGGACTCGCTTAGAGGAGGCGATAACAGAGGCGGCTGTCAAGTTAGTGGAGGCAAGAAACAGAGAAGGTGAAAATTTAAAACAGGATATGCTGATGAAATTAGACGGGATGTTAGATCATGTAAATTATATAGAAGAGCGTTCTCCAGAACTGATAGCGGAGTATCAAATCAATTTAAAGAATAAAGTAAAAGAACTTTTAGATGGTGTACAGCCAGACGATGCCAGAATTATAACAGAAGTAACGATTTATGCAGATAAAATCTGTGTAGATGAAGAAGTGGTGAGATTAAAAAGCCATATTCAGAATGTAAAAAAGATTTTAAGTGAGCAGGAAGGAGTCGGCAGAAAGTTAGACTTTATGGCACAGGAGATGAATCGGGAGGCAAATACGATTCTTTCAAAATCAAATGATATGGAGATTACAAACCGAGCGATTGAATTAAAAACTGAGATTGAGAAGATACGGGAACAGATACAAAATATTGAGTAGGAACAGGCAGGGGAAATAGGAATGTTAATCAATATAGGTTATGGAAATGTGGTAAACTCCAATAAAGTTGTTGCAATCGTAAGCCCGGATGCTGCTCCTATTAAACGTTTGGTTCAGGCAGCAAAGGAAAATAAGACAGCAGTGGATGCTACACAGGGAAGAAAGACAAAATCGGTTATTATTACAGATAATCATGTGATTTTATCTGCACTGCTGCCAGATACGATAGCAGGCAGATTTTATCCTGAGAAAGGATATTCAGACAGTTTATATCCAGAGAAAAACAATATGGATACGGAAAAGAATACTGCAGAAAAGAGAGGAACTATATGAACGAAAAAGGGATTTTAGTGGTAGTGTCCGGCTTTGCTGGATCAGGAAAAGGAACTTTGATGAAGGCATTGTTAAATCAGTATGAAAATTATGCATTGTCAGTATCTGCAACCACCAGAAATCCAAGACCGGGTGAAGCAGAAGGAAGAGAGTATTTTTTTAAAACAACAGAGCAATTTGAGGAAATGATTCGTCAGGGAGCTTTTGTGGAGTATGCAAAATATGTAAATCACTATTACGGAACACCAAAGGCATATGTGGAAGAACAGCTTGCTGCTGGAAAGGATGTGATTTTAGAGATAGAGATTCAGGGCGCACTTCAGATAAAAGAAAAATTTCCAGAAACCCTGCTTTTGTTTATAACTCCGCCAAGTGCAGAAGTTTTATATCAAAGATTGACCGGAAGGGGAACAGAAGATCAAAAAACGATTGCACTTCGTATGGAGAGGGCAAGGGAGGAAGCAGAGATGATTCCTCGATATGACTATTTGATTGTAAATGACAGGTTGGAGGTATGTACAGCACAGATACATTCCATTATACAAGGAGAACATGCCAGAACGATTAGAAAGAAAGAACTGATTTGTACCATGAAAGAAGATTTGGTTCACTTTTTGGAAGGAGAGAGATAGTATGTTGCATCCATCTTATGCAGATTTAATAGAAGTGGTAAATAGTGGAGTAGAGGAAGGAGAAGAGCCGATTGTCAATAGTCGTTATTCGATTGTACTGGCAGCGGCAAAGCGGGCAAGACAGATTATCAGTGAAAAAAAACAGCAAGAATCAACGACATCTGCATCTAATAAAGGAAAAGGAAAAAAGCCGCTTTCGATTGCAGTAGAAGAGATTTATGAAGGAAAAGTAAAGATATTTGGTGGAAATGAAGAGTCGGAAGAATAGGAATAAAAAAGAATATTAGACAGAAAATAAGAGAGCAGAGTAGAATTTGGTGCGTTAAGAGCCGAGCGGACGGGGAGTTGCCGCTCGGACGAAAAGAGCAATCTTGCGGTATCAAATTCGCATCCCGCTGCTACATAACTTAGGGAAAACAGACCTCTTTATGTAGTAAAAGGAAACGACTGCAAAGGAGGTTATATTTATGCAAAAAATTTGGACTATTTGGAAACAAGAGATACAATCTCTTCCTAAAAATATAAAATATTCTGCACAGGAGCTGAAAGATCTGCGTAAACTGGTATTTTGCGGGTTAATGGCAGCACTTGCTATTATTTTAAGTGCCACAACAACAATAAAGTTAGGTCCTTATCTGCGCATTGGATTTTCCGGCTATCCAAACCGTATTGTGGAGTATCTGTTAGGACCGGTAACAGGGATGCTGTTTGGCGGTGTATTAGATATCCTAAAATATTTTTTATCAGATGGAGAAGGAATGTTTTTTTGGGGTTATACATTAAATCCTATGCTTGCCGGAGTGATTGTTGGAGTTTTACTGTATCGAAAGCCATTAAAACTTTGGCGGATTGTATTGGCAGAGTTTTTATTGAAGATGTTTATTAATGTAGGTCTGGGAACACTATGGTCTTCTATGCTCTATGGTTATGGATTTATGGCAATTCTTCCAGCACGGTTTTTAAAGAATTTGATTCAGTGGCCAGTAGATTCTGCGCTGTTGTTTGTAATTCTTCAGACGGTTTCGAAGACAGTAAAGCGTGCTTGGAGCGATATGCCTTCGGTGTAAGATGACAAAATTCTTCAAAAGCACGGAAGAAGGTACGAGTGCTTGAAAAGCCGGATTCATAGGCAATTTCTGTAATAGAAAGCGAAGTAGAGGTCAGCAGTGCTTTTGATAGTTCCACACGCTTACCAGACAAATAGGCAGTATAGGAAGTATGTAGTTTATCCGAAAAAATATGAGATAAATAAAATTTACTTACACCAAGTGCTTTTGCGACCTGTTCAAGCGAAAGTGCTTCCGTGTAGTGAGCATCAATATAAGTTAAAAGCTGCTGACTTAGATTCATTTCTGCATTTGGAGCAAATGGTTTCAAATTCAAACTTTCTAAGATTTCTGTAATAACAATAGTCAAATAGCCTTTTAGCAGTCTGGGGTCATGTTGGTCAAAAGAAAGTGTTTTTAAGCGTGCTATGGCATCCTGTGCATCCTGAGAAATTTGGGCTGCAGGAATAATCGGCGTTTCCGGGCGAAAATCTGTAAATTCATTAATAAAGTCATTCATAAAATCAAGAGAAAAAATACATAAAAGAATATCGCTTTGTTCTGGAGTCTGGAAACGATGGATGCAGTTTGGAAAAGCGATAGAACAATCTCCCGGATACATAGGACGGGTATAGTCATCAATACTGATAGAAATTTGACCGGAAAGAACATAGGCAAACTCCACCTCTTTATGCAAATGAGCAGGATAGGAATTATTATGAGAGATATAGAGGCGGAGATTTTCAAGGCGGTTTTGGTAAAAAATACTCATATAGAACTCCTTTCGCTTCTTTTTATTTTTTATCGGTTAAAATTATTTTTTTTATTATAGGAAGAAACGGCTATCTTATTAGATAAGAGCAATTTTTGGCATAAAGTGTGGCAGATTTGGCATGACAATTAGAGGAAGATATAGTATGATAGAATTATCAGAAAAGAAAGGATGTGGATAAGATGAATTTGGAAATTGCAGTAAAAGAACAGAATCTTTCTGAAATGATTCGAATTTTGACAGAAGATCCGCCAAGTGTGGATGGAGTGATTGATGGTCTTTGGATTCCGTTTTATGTTGCAAGACTTGGAAATGAAGAGATGTTTCGCTATATTGTAGAGTATTCTAGAGCGAGTTTTAATGTAATGGATGAGAAAAACCGGGATGTTCTTCACTATGGAACGGAATCAGGAAATCTTTCTCTGGTTCGGTATCTGGTAGAAAAAGTGGGAATGTCGCCTGTGCGGGGAGATGTAGATCTGGTTACTCCGTTTGATTTGGCACATCAGATGGGATATTTAGAGATAGAACGTTATTTTGAAGAGGTTTGTCAGGCAAAACTTTGCGAGATGTATCGAAATCCGATTCTTACAGGGATGCACCCCGATCCTTCGATTGTGCGGGTAGGGGAAGATTATTATATGGTGAATTCTTCTTTTATTTATTTTCCATGTATTCCGATTTCACATTCTAGAGATTTGATTCATTGGGAAGTGATAGGACATGCTATTACGAATCCAGAATGGGCAAAACTGCAGGAATTAGAAGGGGGAAGGGGATATTGGGCACCGGATATTTCTTATTATGAGGGAAAGTTTTATATTACAGCGACTTATCGTCTGAATGATACAGGAACAGTTTATCGAAAGCAGATGGTGACATCTTCGGAAAGACCAGAAGGACCATACTGTGAACCTGTTTTTTTGGATGAGGATGGAATTGATCCTTCTATTTTTACGGATGAGGATGGAAAGCGGTATATGATTTTAAATCGGGGTGCTAGGATTTTTGAAATCAGCCCGGATGGAAAGAAGCAGATTTCCAAGGCAAAACTGCTTTATTATGGGCATCAAAAGCGTGCGCCGGAGGGTTCTCATCTTTTAAAGAAAGACGGCTATTATTATCTGTTTCAGGCAGAAGGAGGTACTGGACCGGGGCATCGGATTTCTGTATCCCGCTCAAGAACATTATTTGGCAATTATGAGCCTTGCCCATATAACCCGATTATGCGTCAGACAGATGAAAAGGCGGGGATTCAGCGATGCGGACATGGAAAGCCGGTGCAGACAACAAACGGGGAGTGGTATATGGTCTATCTCTGCGGACGCCAGATTGACGGAAAATACAGTATGCTTGGCAGAGAAACGGCATTAGATCCGATTACTTGGAATTCAGACGGATGGCCTATGGTAAATAATCTGCAAGGCCCAAGTGTGCTGCAGAAAAAACCGAATTTAGAAGAAGTGCTTGTACCAGAAGAAAAGGATGATTTTTCAAAGGGAGTTCTTAGTACACAGTGGGTATCGCCTAGAGCACCGGAAGAGGGAGCATTTACTTTTAAGGATGGATATTTGCTGGTATTAGGAAGCAGAGAGCCGCTGTCTACTATGTATGCAAGAAATCTTTTGGTGCGCAGACAGTGTCATTTTCGGTTTGTATTTCGGGCGGAGGTAAAAGTGCCCAAATTGTATGGGAAGCAGGATTTAGGGATCACTTGCTATTATGATGAAAATACATATCTTACTTATGGAATTTCAAAACAGGATGGACAATATCGAATTTGTGTGGTAGAACATATAGGGGATGATACGATTTGTGCATCGGAACAGGAAGTTGAGGTTTTAGCCGGAGATAGATTGGAGCTTTGTGTTGATACAAAGTATTTAAAGCGGACATTTTCGTTTCGAAATTTGACGAAAGAGGAGCAGAAGTATACAGAGAGTAAGATATTGGAGAATGTTTATTATCTTTGTGATGAGGGGATTCGCAGAGGAAAGCGGTTTACTGGTGCTATGGTGGGGATTTATGCTTATTCTGGAAAAGAGGAAAATCGGCTGGTTGGGATGTTTCGAAATATGAATTATATGCCTAAATAATGTCTGGGGAGGACGCCAGATTCGAAAACGGTGGGCAGTCTGCTGTTCCGGTTTCCAAAAAGCAAGAAGTTCTAAGACTTCTGCCTTTTCTTTGATCCAGCCGGACAGACCGGGGCGCAATTCGCCCTCCTTTCAGCCGAAACGAAACGGGTGTAAAGAAGGATTTTATCAGCCGTAAGGTAGTTTCTTTTCTATCATACGGGCTAAACACGCCCCTTTTTTTTCACACCCTGCATGGAA
>CAJUGZ010000259.1 GCA_910585855.1 uncultured Lachnospiraceae bacterium
CTTACCGTTTGGAGCGGAGCAGGCAAAGGACAGGAGCAAACCGCCTCTTGCGTCCTGTGAAAACCAACCTTTTCTGGCAGCATCCTATCACTTACAAAATTAGAAAATGCTAAACGCAAGCAAACTCGGAATAGACCTTCCTTCCGATACCAGCGTCCCACTGTAAAATTTAAAACCTCACCGAATTTTAAATCGCCCAGCCACCTTTTCCAATTCCTGAGAAAGCCCATGAAGACTTCCTACACTCTCTTTTACCGTTTCCACTGAATTTAAATTTTGTTCCGTAGCTTCCTTTACCAAAGTCACGGTAGCAGCCACTTCTTCCACTCCTGCCATCTGTTCTTCCGAAATTGCAGCCAAACTATGTGCATTTTCTTCTACATCACGAATCGCCTTAAGCATATCAACAATTTCTTTTTGAATCAAATCCACTGCCACTGAAATATCTGAAAAACTCTCTTCCGACTGACCAACTGCTGCCACACTAGATTCAATCTTCTTTACATTTGTATTGGTCTGTTCTACTGTATCCCGTACAATCAATTCCACTTCTTTTATCAGCTTTGAAATATCCTGTGCCGATCCTGCCGAACTGTCTGCTAGATTTTTAATCTCTTCTGCTACTACCGCAAATCCTCTTCCGGCATCCCCTGCTCTTGCCGCTTCTATTGATGCATTTAAAGCAAGTAAATTGGTCTGTGAAGCAATCTCTTGTATCACTCCGATAATATTACCGATTTTTTTAGTAATATTTTCTGCCTTTTCTACTGTACCAGACAATATCATAATTGATTGTTTGATATTTTCTATCTCTTCCGTCACCCGCCGAATATCATTTTGTCCTGTCCCTGTTACTGAAATCGTATGTTCTAATGTATCCTGCGCTTCCTTTCCCTTCTGAGAAATCTCAGTTACAGAATCCGTTACACTGCCCGCCATCGTAGCAACTTGTGATGCCGCAATAGAAATCTGCTGTATACTTTCTGCAATTCCCTCCGCCGAATGTGCAATCGAATGAGAATGTTCTTCCAGCGTTTCAGTTGCTTTTTTCCCTCCTGCTACTTCTTCTGTCAGCGTATAAATAGCACCTTTCATATTTTTTACAACGCCTTCTACACTGCTTACACTTTCATTAATCGCCGTCATCATCGAACCAAGTTCTGTTGCAGAAGTAACTTTCAATACATTCGTCAAATCTCCTTCTGCCATTTTCTCCATATAATCATTTACCATATGAATCGGCGTAACGATCGTCCGAACAACCAACGCAATTAAAACAATTAAAATCAGCACTGAAACCACCATACTGATTCCAGAAGAAAGAGCTATACTATAACAATCACTTAAAATCGCTGCAGTTGGGATCATAATCACCAGTTTCCATCCTAATTGTTCTACTTCCGTTACTGCTACAATCTGATCTTGTCCATCTATCACATAAGATTCCTTTATCTGTTTTGTCTGCACGTCCTGATTTAATTCTGTATCAATTTGAGCCAAATTTTGCCGCTTCCACTCTTTTTTACTGCTAATAATCAACTCTCCGCCTTCTCCCACCAGAAAAAGCTCTGCCTGATCCTCTCCTGCTACCTCTAAAAGCCTTTCTTCTATCTCAGCCAAATATAAATCGGCTGCCAAAACACCATCCCCTGTATCCAAAGACATAGAAACGGTAACATAATAACTGTTTCTTGCTTCATCATAAACAGCTTCGCTCATCCAGATTCCTTCTTTTCCTACAATCTGCGTAAACCAATCCTGTTCTGTCGGATTATAGTTTGTCCCAAGACTGGAACGCTCCACTCCGGGATAAAGCAGCAGCCCTCCAGAAAGCCCGATATACATTCCCTTTGGTATAGCAGAAAAACTATCTTTAATTCCTGTTAAATACGAAATTCTCCCTGTCTGAGATGTTCTGGTATTCACATAGTCCAAACAGCTTTCCATCACATAGGAATTCATCTTCAGCCAGTTTCCGATCTCTCCCTGTGCCTGATCTGCTATAATTTCGATCTGCTTCATATTAGAATCCCGCAGTTTTCCATAAGAAATCAAAAGATTCAGTCCGTTTGTCACCAACATAATGATTATCACTACTCCGGTAATCAATAATGTAATCTGTACCCCCATTTTTCGAGTCTTTCTTTCTTTTCCATTTACTAAAATCTGTTTCGAACTCTTTTTATAACTCTGTTTAGCAGATTCGATCTGATTCCCACTTTTTGCCTCCATGTTTTCTGCACTTCCTTTCTGTATGTTCTTCAAAGCCCAGAACACATCCCTTTTTCTTGCCTTATTATAGCATTTTTAAACAAAAAATGGAATAGAATTATTTGGTTTTTTGTTCTTTTTTCATCTATTTTTTGTCATGAACCATACTTTTCTTTCATAAATTGTAGCAAGGAAATTTTTTGAGGGTTCTCTTTTGAAAAGTTACAACTTATTAAAAAGCCGCCAAATTGAAAAACGTGTACTTGAAATTGCACAATATATTATCGAAAAAAAAGCTACGGTTCGGGAGTGTGCAAAACAGTTTGGTGTTTCTAAGTCAACAGTACACAAAGATATCACCGACCGCCTAGAGGAAATTGACCCCCTGCTTGCCGGACAGGTCAGAGTTGTCCTAAATCTAAATAAATCCGAGCGTCATATCCGAGGCGGACTTGCTACAAAAGAAAAGTATAAAAAAAGCAAATATCAAGCAGTTTAGCCGATATTTGCGTATTCTTCGGGGGGATAGCGCCTATCCGCATCACTGCGGATAAGCGCCAGAGTTATGAAAATGTTAAGTTATCTACCACTTTCTTTGTGGTATGTATATACTATACAAAGTAAATGTGTCTATTGTTTGTCCGAAGTCTAAAGAAACCATAAATTGCCGAAACAAATCATAAAAAAATTATAAATAGAATTTAGGATGCCAAACTTGAAAGGAAGGTCTATACAGGTCATCATTTCTCGTTGACACCTAGGCACGGTATTGCTGTGTTTTCGTGTCTTATGTGTCCGCTATAAAAATAGAAAATACTAAGCACAAGCGAACCCGGAATAGACCTTCCTTTCGAGTTTGGCGTCCTCTCCAGAAAACAAATCAAGATTTACGCACAATCAAGTAGGGAAAACTTTCCTTTGCATCTGTGTATGCATAAAAAAAACACCAGACTACTCTGATGCAATTCTTTGGGGGGTACCTGACGGATTACTCCGTCAGGCTTGAGTATGAAAAAGCTTTGCATATTCATTGTGATAGGGTCAATGCTGAATATGCGGGATACTATTCGGAAATAGTATGTTATATTTATACCCCCGCTCTGTGATAGAAATGTGATAGAAATATGAACATTTTGTGAACAATTATTCTTCTACTGCTAATGATACCACATATTCCATCACCTTAGTAAACAACATACTCTCTCGAATATATTGTTCTCCGCCATAATAAGAAGTAATAAATTCCTCGCTCATTCCGCTGTTATCAACCATATCTTTCATCTCGTTTTGATATTCTTCATCGGTTATTGTCATATTTTCTGCTGCTGCAATCGAATAGAGTACCATTGTTTCATCCATCATACTTTTTCCATAAAGCTGACATTCTTCCTCAAATGATTCCTCTGTGTAATTATTGGCAGCTAATAATGTTGCTAAATCTACTCCATACTGCATTGCCATCTGCTCATAATAAGAACGCAGATCATTTGCACAAGCATCCACTTCTTCCTGCGGATATCCGCTGATAGTTGCATTGTTTACTATCTGAAACCAGAGCTGATTCATCCTTTCCTGATCATATTCGGTATAAATCTGATCCGATATCATTTGTTCATATTCTTCTAATGTCTGAAAATCGGTATTGGCAGCAACATTTTCTAATGTATACTCTGGTGCTACCACACCGTCGATTCCATTTACCTTTACAGTAAATACCACTTCTTTTCCTGACATATCAGGATTCGGATCATATGGATCTGGAAAAGTCAAATTTAAGTCTACTGTTTCTCCAATCTTTACCCCAATCAAGCCGCTTTCAAATCCATCAATAAACTGCCCCGAACCAATCGTTAAAAAAGCCCCCTCATCTGCACCGTTTTCAAAAGCTTCCCCGTCCATATATCCAGTATAATCAATATTTACAGTATCTCCCTGTTGTATGGTATCCCGAAAATACTCTTGTATCCTTTCCGTTATATCTTCTTCTGTTATAAGAATCGGACTAATCGAAAGACCTTTATATTCTCCCAATGACACATAACTGCTATAATCTTTAATTGTAAATTCGGTTGACTCTTCTGCTACAGACGTTTCACCCGCTGCTTCTGTCGTTACACCCGTTTCTCCTGTGGTGGCAGCCTCTGTTATAGTAGAGTTTCCGCCACATCCTGTCAACAACGCTGCCGCCATCACACCTACTGCAAAAAATCTTACTGTTTTTCTCATTTTCCTTATTCCCTTTCTGAAATATACCTTAATTGCATCCGTAGAACAATATCTGTAAACCAGATAGACTTTATATTTATATCATATCTAAAAAGAAAAAGAAAGCGTTTCTGAAAAGTTCACTTATTTTTCATAAATTTTATCAGACACAAAAACCCACTTCCTCTCGGTCGTGGGCAGTTGATACTTTATATAAAAATCAAATACTATCCTTTTACTGTCAAAAAAATTATAAATTCTCTTTAATCTTTTCAATTAAACTCTGATATTCTTCTTCACTTAATGTCTTTTCTCCGGGATTCATTGCAAATACGCCTCCCCATTCATATTCCTCTTTATATTTTGGCACTAAATGAAAGTGAAGATGATGTCCGGTATCCCCATAAGCACCATAGTTAATCTTATCTGGATGAAATGCCTTTTGAAGCGCACGGGAAACTTTTGCAATATCTGCAAAATAAGCGTTTCTCTCTTCATCAGACAATTCGGTCATATCCCCTATATGCGTCTTATGAGCAACAATCACACGTCCCTTATGACTTTGTTCCTTAAATAAATATAATTTTGACGTTTCTAATTCGCAAATTTTAATCCCAAACTTTGCTACTAATTCTCCCTCCATACAATAAGCACAATTTGTATCCTTTTCCATCTTGTCCTCCATTCTGCTGATTTTCAGCTTATTTATTCCGGTTTTCCGGTTCTTCTCTTAGTTTACCACAGTTTTTTCGAATGTCAAATCAATCCCTTCCTGTAATTAATTCTTTTGCATAAGGAAGTGTCAAAATCCAATCGCAAAACCTATGCCACTCCTCCAATTTATGGTCTTTTCTGGCATAATATATATTGGAAAGATTTTCATAATTCATTGTGCAGGTACGCATCTGGTTATAACTTTCTGGAAGCAGTTGAATCAAATCATACCAATCCTCTTTCTTTTTCTCTTTTATATATTTTAACCGTACCTGTTCTAAATACGCTACCACTCCTTTCATAAACTCCAACGTCTGCTGTGTCATATGATCAAAACTAAAATCCTCTAATTCAAACGGTTTGCTATGAATTTTATGCATCGTACTTGTTGAATTTGCCACCGTTCCCACTTTATAAGTATCATATTCTTTCCACCAGTAAATCGGTGCTGTAATATCTACCGATACAAAGATCTGACGGATAAATTTTCTATGATCACTGCCTGCTCTTGCCAATTTTACTGCCAGTCCCAAATCATTTTCTCCAAGAACAAAATTCCCATTTTCATCATAAAAACTATCCATCCGATTCCAGCTATTCATCGGATTTCTTGCTCCTCTTATAGCATTTTCTAAATTCATTACATCCGTTTTCTCTAATCGAATCACGGTTCTTTTCCTCCATTTTCTATCCTTTTATCGCTCTACGCAGCAGTACTTCTAGATTATATCGTTTTCTGCTTTCCCTGTAAAGCCCTATCTATTGCTGCTCTCAGATTGGCTTTCACCGGACGCCAGAAGCGGTTTGCTCCGGTTCTTTGCCTGCTCCGCTCCAAACGGTAAGAAAGTCTAGGGCTTCTGATTTCGGTTCATCCAACCGGACGAACCGGGGCGCAATTCGCCCTCACCACAGCCAAAACGAAACGATTGTAAGGAAAGATTTTACCAACCATAAAGCATCCTCTTCCCCATCAACCGGGCTAAACACGCCCCTTTTTTTGCATACCCTGCATAAAAGCAGGATATGCA
>CAJUGZ010000260.1 GCA_910585855.1 uncultured Lachnospiraceae bacterium
CTTTCCTTTGTATGCGACTTCGGAGAACGGTTAGAACGTCTGGCTTCTGTGGAAACATCTAGAATTTTTTGCATATCCTGCTTCCATGCAGGGTATGCAAAAAAAGGGGCGTGTTTAGCCCGAACGATAGAGAAGAGGATGTTTTATGGATGATAAAATCCTTCCTTACACTCGCTTTGTTTCGGCTGTCATGAGGGCGAATTGCGCCCCGGTTCGTCCGGTAAGATGTGCCTGAATACAGAAGCCCTAGACGTTCTTACCGTTCGGAGAGCGGAGCAAACAAAGGAAAGGAGTAAACCGCCTCTGGCGTCCGGTGAAAGCCCACATCCCATCTCCAAAAATTTAATTAAAACTAACAATAATACTGTGCCTGTGCATTCCAAAGTTTACGATAAATCCCATCCTCTTTTACCAGTTCTTCATGGCTTCCCCTCTGTACCACAGTTCCCTGATCAAATACCAAAATATCCTCACAAAACCGACACGAAGCCAGCCGATGCGAAATATACAGTGCCGTTTTCTTCCCTACCATCTGGTCAAAACCGGCATACACCTCACACTCTGAAATCGGATCTAAAGCCGCAGTAGGCTCATCCATAATCACAAAAGAAGCATCCTTATAAATTGCCCGTGCAATCGCCATTTTCTGCTTTTCTCCACCGGAAAAAACAACCCCGTCCGCATAAACTTCTTTCCCGACAAATGTATCCAATCCATCACGAAGTTTTTCCATCCTTTCCTCTAATCCTGCACGCCCCAACGCATCCATCGCACGTGATACTTCTACCTGTTTTGAAGCTGCCACATTTTCCCCGACAGAAAAAGCAAACAGCCGAAAATCTTGAAATACTACTGCAAACAACTTTTGATATTCTGCATAATTATATTTTCGAATATCAATTCCATTTACTTTAATACATCCTTCTGTTACATCATAAAGCCGGCAAAGCAGTTTAATAAATGTTGTCTTTCCAGAACCATTTTTCCCTACAATCGCCATCTTTTCTCCAATTACAAATTTTAAATTCAGATTTCGAATCACATCTGTCTGTGTTCCGGGATATCGAAACGAAACCTGTTCAAACTCTACCAAAAACCGATGATCCCGCCGCTTTTCTACCGGAATCGTTCCTTCATATTTTCTCTTGCTAAGATCAATATAATCAATATAATCTTTGCAGGCAAGCGCCGCTTCCTTCATCCCCCCCATTGCTCTGGCAAATTCCGATACCGATTTGGAGAACTGAATCATACTAGCAGCATAAGTTACCACTTGTCCAATCGAAATCATTCCCACATAGGCACGAAATCCGGTAAACAAATAAATCAGCAGCCCCGACAGATTTGATATTGTATTTCCAATCCAAAGTTTTTTTCTTATACTTTTCCCTACCTGCCTGATTCCGTCTTTTCCTTTTTCACACAGTTTTTCCACTTCTGTTTCTATTATCTTTTGCTGTCCATAATTTCTAAGATCTTTCTGCGACTCTACATCTGCCAGCATATCCATATAATAGTTCATCTGATTCTCTTCTCCAGAAATATTATTATATGCTTTCATTTCCTGTTCGGCATAAAACAGATCCGATTTATAATTAATCCAAATCAAAACACCTATTCCCATCCATAAAAAGAGCGAAAACCAAATCGAACCGATCCATCCATATTCAATTTGATTTTTCTTTACAAACATCGGAATTAAAATTCCTATTGCAATACCAATCGAAACCCCGTTCTTAATCACATCTTCCAAAAAATAAAAGGTCTGCCCCACCACCCCCAAATATGTTTTTGACACTCCACGTACCCGAAGTTCTTGTACTTTAATATCTTCTAAATACTCATAATCCATTAAAAAGCTTTTTTCATTTAAACGATATGCCTCAATTTCTTTCATATATTCCAATTTCTGATTATACCACTCTCTTGTTCTGCAGCCTATTATTCTTAACATCACTTGTATGCCAAACGCTGCAAAAATCAGCCAAAATAACTTCTCCGTTTCCTCTTTTCTCTGCACTGCATCTAGAAGTTTTCCTGTTAAAATCACTGTGATAAACGGGTTAATTGCTTCTAATATAACAGAAATGAAAAAAGAAAATATTGTCTTTTTATTTTGTCTGGCAAAACCCAGACTCACCCGCCATATCGACTGCCAATCCTGTTTATTCATCAAAAATCCCCTCCTTTCGCTTTCTGTCCTCTTCTTCATTCTCCTGCAGTTCATCTCCCATTTGTTTTCTTCTCTTTTTTTGTTCATCCTGCTCTTTATAGTACCGACTCTGCGTCACAAAAAGCTGTGCATAGCGGGTATTAGCGGAAAGCAGACTGGCATGTGTTCCTTCCTCAAGAATCCGCCCATGTTCTAATAAAATAATCCTGTCACAAAACCTTGTACTAGAAAGACGATGAGAAATATAGATTGATGTTCGCCTTTTTGCTGCCCTTCCATAATTTTGATATAGTTCATTTTCTGCAATCGGATCTAATGCTGCTGTAGGTTCATCCAAAATCAGCAGCGGAGCTGCCTTATACAAAGCCCTTGCAAAAATCAATTTCTGCTTTTCACCCCCGGAAAACTCTTCTGCCGCTTTATGAACCTCCTTTACCAATAACGCTTTTCCTTTTTGAGCAATCTGATGATAGCGTTTTGAAAATCCAGACAGTTTCAATACCCAATTAAGCCTTCTGCGATCGATCTGTTCTTCTGTACTTGCCGTTAAATTTTCATCTAACGATACTGGAAGCATGGTAGAATCTTGAAATAATACAGATACCAGACGATAATATTCCTCACGGGTAAACTGCCGAATAGGAATATCATTTAATAAAATCTCCCCTTTCGTAGGATGATAAAATCCACAAATTAACTTTACAAGCGTTGTCTTTCCTGCACCATTTAGCCCAAGAAGTGCTAACTTTTCTCCCGGCCAAATCACCAAAGAAATCCCGTCAAGCGTCGGCTTTTGATTACCCGGATACGTAAAAGAAACATTGCGAAGTTCCAATTTTACACCATTTTCTGCTATTTTTTGAAGTTTTGTTTCTCCCACTCCATCTGTCTGATTCCACTGATTTGGAATTTCTAAAAATTCCCGAATATAACCAATCGCAGCACAAAACGGGTTCATTGTTATCATCTGCCGAAAGAAAAGATTAAAATAAACGGAAATCCCTCCTACCACTCCAATTAAAAATACAAAAGAAGTCGCTGTAATTGCCCCGCTTGAAATCTGCAAAATAAGATATCCATAAATACACAAATTACTGATAAAATCAATACTGTTATTTCCCAATCCGCTTAAAAAATACCAATTATGTATTTTTTTAAAAATATTGTCCATTCGCTCTAACACATCCTGATACTTCCCTAAAAGCCAGTCTGCCATCTGATAAATACGAATCTCTTTTCCTGCTGCACTTTCCATACTCTGCCTGCTTAAATAAGCAGCTTCTTTTGCTGCACTGCTTAAATAAACATGATAAAACCGATGTTTTTTCTTTGCCAAAAAAAGTAAAAAAAAGTGTAAAATCACAGAACAGCAAGTAATCAATAAAATCCAGACACTGCTTCTTACCAGCAAAAATCCATAAACTAAAATCCCAAATATCGCCTGCATCGTTATAGAAAAAGACAGCATCATACCAACAAAATTATAGTTATCCTTCAATGCTTTCCACACATTTCCTACCTTTTTCTGCTCTTGCTCTAATCGATCATAATCCAAATCCATAATCTTATGAAAACACTTTTTTATATAGTGAAAAGATACCGTCCTTCCCTCATACCGCAGATAATTATTCATCCCGGTATCCGCAACATGACAGATCCAAATAAGCAGTATCAATACAATCATCTCCAATATTATTTTCTCTATATTCCATCCATTTTCTAACCCTCTTAACAGTTCTGCCGGAAGCAGTGTACCCAAAAAAGATCCCGCCACATTTGGTAAAATACAAAGCCACTGATAATAAAATAGCTTTTTATCCCATTCCCTAATTTCTTTCATATGAAACCAAATATTACTTAACATTCCATATTTTTGTTTCTTTTCCACTCCAAAAATTTCACGAAACTCAACCATTCCTTTTCCCTCCTTACCGTTAACTCCATTCCTTTATAAAAGTTTTTCCCAGAAAGGACGCCAAAACCCAAAAGAAAATCCGCCACGAGGAAATGCTAAGCGCAAGCGAACCCGGAATAGATCTTCCTTTCAAGTTCAGCGTCCCCCCAATTCTTATTTTGTATTATACCAATTCTAAATTAAAAAAATGCATTTTTGCACGAATGGTCTATCCCACAGCACAAAATGCACTTTTCTATTTCTGTATCAGCGGCAGCATTACTTCTGTAGCAAAAATCCCCTGTTCCGTCTGCCGATTGATATAGCCATTATATTTTTCTACAATTCCGTCAATTCGAATCAGTCCAAATCCATGATTTCCTTCTTTTCTCGATGCAAACAGCTTTCCCTGTTTTCTTGCCATTCCAACCATAGAATTTGTAATAGAAATATAAAGTTCCTTTTTTATAATATCAATATAAATACGAATAAACCGCTCCTTCTCATCTGAAATCTCCATACAGGCTTCCATTGCATTGTCCAAAAGATTTCCGATTAAAACCGAAAGATCGATTCCAGATATCGCAATTTCTTCTGGAACAATTGCCGTTGCATCCACCATAATATGTCTTTCCTGAATCAATGTCAATTTACTGTTTAAAATGGCATCTACCATAATATTTCCGGTTTTCAGCACGGTATCTACCGAACTTAAATCCTTATCCAGCCTATCTAAATATTCCCGTGCCTGCAGATACTGTTCCAATTCCATATAAACCTTCAGTACTTGAATATGATTGTGATAGTCATGCCGCCATCCCCTCATCTTTCGATACATCACTTCCACCTCATTATAGTGACGATTGACTAATTCATTCTGAAACCGCCCAATTCTCCGATTCACATACCAAGGCATAAAAAAATACCATAAAGATAAATGGATCAAAAAAATACCGATGAAAAACAGCAAAATACCCTGCCATCCAAAACCCATAGTCTATTCCTTCCCTCTATCTGTAATTCTGTATAAAAGCCTGATAAACTTCCTTTCCAAGCCGTCGGCTTAACGGAATTCGTTCATCATTATCCAGTACCACTTCTTGATGCAGCACTGCTGCAACATATCCTAAATTTACCAGATAAGAACGATGGCAGCGGACAAATTCTTTTTTTCCCTTTAACTTTTTTTCTACTGCACTGATACTTTCCCGGAGAATCTGCTTCTTTTTTTCTGTCACCATTACGCACTGATGCCCACATGCCTCAATATACCAAATTTTAGAAATCGGAAAAGAAATCATCCCTTCCTCTCCTAAAAAAAGAATTTTCTCCTTTGGTCTTTGCACCTCTTTTACCCGTTCCAACACCGCAAAAAACCGTTCCTCCAAAAGCGGCTTTACTAAATAGTGAATAGCTGACACTTCATATCCCTGTGCCATATATTCCTCATATCCGGTAACAAATAAAATCGGAACTTCACTTCCTTCCTCCCGTATTTTTTTTGCAAGCTCCATTCCGTTTATTTCTCCCATCTCAATATCTAAAATCAGCAAATCATAACTTTTATCTTCTTCCCATGAAAATAAAAACGCTTCTGCACTAGAAAAACATACCGTTTCTAACATTTCTTTTTTACTCTTCCCCCATCTCAATAAAAGCTGTCTAATCCACTGCTGCTGTGCTTTTTCATCCTCACAAACCGCAATTCTCATCTTACCTCATCCTATCTAACTTTTCAATTATTATTATCCAATCAACGATTTCACACTTTTGTAAGTTTATCCTATTTCTATCTTTCATTCGACTTTTGGAGATAGAATCAGATGCTGCCAGAAAGGGCTGGCTTTCACCGGACACCAGAGGCGGTTTGCTCCTTTTTTTGTTCCGCGGTCAAGAAACAGCCAGATTCGAAAACGATGGGCAGACTGCAGTGACTTTGGAAAAAAGTTAGAAGTTCTTAGACTTCTGCTCGAAAACCTAAGATTTTTTTCACATCCTGCTTCTATGCAGGGTGTGAAAAAAAAGGGGCGTGTTTAGCCCGGAGGATAGGAAAGAGGATGTTTTATGGCTGG
>CAJUGZ010000261.1 GCA_910585855.1 uncultured Lachnospiraceae bacterium
GGGGCGTGTTTAGCCCGGAGGATAGGGAAGAGGATGTTTTATGGTTGGTAAAATCTTTCTTACATCCGTTCGTTTTGGGCGTGGTGAGGGCGAATTGCGCCCCGGTTCGTCTGGTTGGATGAACCGAAATCAGAAGCCATAGACTTTCTTACCGTTTGGAGCGGAGCAGGCAAAGGACAGGAGCAAACCGCCTCTGGCGTCCCTCTTTGTCACAAATCCATGAGTTCCTTAATTAAATTGGGAACAGTGGTTATTTCTTTGATTTTTCCTACATTAGCACCACAGAAGATCAAACCATTTTCAAGATCACCTTTTACAGCATGGATAAGAGCCTGTGTAATACAATAAGGGATTTTGGCAGGAATACATTTTTTGATACAGTGAAAGCAGTGTTCTATAGGAATCTGTTCTTTTTCAATGCGGCGGATAAAGGCATTTCGAATAGCCCGCCCCGGCATACCTACCGGGCTTTTGATAATGGCGATATCTTTTTCAGAGGCTTGTATATATGCCTGTTTGTAAGCAGGGGAAGCATCACATTCTTCTGTTGCTACAAAACGGGTCGCAACTTGAACACCATTTACCCCTAAATCCATAATATGTTGAACATGGGAGCTGTCAAAAATTCCGCCGCCTGCTACTACAGGAATGTTTTTGCTGTATTTTTGTTCGTAGATTTTTTTTTCTTCTAGAATTTCTTTGATTTCTTGATCGTAGTTAAGAGAAGAAAGATTGTCTAGCTGATCGAAAGAAAATCCTAGATGACCTCCTGCTAGAGGACCTTCTATTACAAGCATATCGGCGGTTCTTTTATATTTTTTATCCCACATACGAAGCAGTACAGAAGCGGATTTTCTAGAGGAAACAATGGGAACGATTCCAATATCAGAATCTTCTACAAGTTCCGGCAGATCCACAGGAAGCCCAGCCCCACATACAATAAGGTCTGCACCTGCCTCTGTGGCTGCTTTTACATGGTCGGCATAATGCTGCAGGGCAACCATAACGTTCACTCCTACAAGACCTTGGTCTGCTTGTGCTTTTGCAAGCTGGACATGTTTTTTAATGGCTCGGATATTACAGTTTTGCACGTCTTTTTCAAAATCTGGTTCGTCATATCCAATTTGAGCAGAGGAGATAATTCCTATGCCGCCAGCTTTGGCTACAGCACCTGCCAATCTGCTGCGGCTTATTCCTACGCCCATTCCTCCCTGAACAATGGGAATATGGGCAGTTTTTTTTCCTATTGTTAATGGCTGGTATTTCAAAGTATGCTCCTTCCTGCACCAGTAAGTGCATTGCAAATTTTTATATAGGAATTATTATAATAGTATGGGGTATAAAAGTCAATATAATGATGAGATAAAAACTATTATATATAGTAATAAAAACTATGTTTATTTATAGGGAAGAGATAAAAATAGAATGGATTTTTGGTTTTAATAATAAATTATAGAAAAGAGGGAGTAGTTTGTTGCTAATTCAAGAGATTTGTCTGACTTGGAATAAAAAGGACAGAGGAGTAAAGTATGCTAGGATACGTACACAGTTTCCCCTTGCATATTCATTGGAGGGATTTTTGCCGGATGGGGAAGTAGGTGTAAATTATCTTAGTTTTTATCAAAGGGGGACAAAGTTTATCGATTCTATACAGGATATAGAGCAATATTTAGAAAAAGATTTGTTGGAAAGAGGATTTCATAAAAGTCAGGTTCAGAGAGAAGTTATACAGCGAATTCGTCTGATGAAAAAACATCGTTTTCAGTCTTATCCTTCTGTTTTGGATTTAAACTTGGTGAATTTGTCGATTTGTTCTTGCAAAGAAGGATATGAGGTGGTCTTTTTTTATGATGAACAGAGAAGCGGAGTGCCTTTGCGTCAAGGTCATAATAAAGATTATAATAATCCACAGTCATTGTTTTATAGAAGGGATTGTTTAAACGAAACCGCTTTTGTATTGAGGCAGGGACAGTATGGAAGGGTGAGTTGGAATGAACGAAGAAGGGATTTTGATACGGGAGAATGGTATTATCAAATGCATATTTATAATTTATTTTATTTAGAGAAATTGTTAAAAGAGGATGTTTTTTTAAAGTGTAAGCCGGATTTTGAGTATAAACAGATGGCAGTATTATATTGATAAAATAGTATAAGATGCATTTTTATAAAAAAAATTAGCATATATAAAAGAGATACGCTATATAATTCAGAAAATATTATTTTTTATTAAATATTCTTGTCAAATTTTATCGAAAATGTTACTATTGATAATAAATATTATAATTAAAGGAGGAATAGAATGAACGATTGTTATGGATGCAGCACTTGTAAGAGTGCAGATAAACCGTTGGAAAAATTTATTGCAGGGCTTCCGTTAGAAACATCTCATCATCGGGTAGACGCTCAGAAGACAAAATGTGGATTTGGATTAAAGGGTGTCTGCTGCCGATTGTGTTCAAACGGTCCTTGCCGAATTACTCCTTCTGCACCACGTGGAATCTGCGGAGCAAATGCAGACACAATTGTAACTCGAAATCTTTTGCGTGCAGTGGCAAGCGGAAGCGGATGTTATATTCATATTGTAGAGAATACGGCAAGAAATTTAAAAAATACTGGGTTGTCGAAAGGGACGATTAAGGGAGAACATGCGCTTCGCCTGCTGGTTCAAGAATTTGGTTTAGAGGAATTGGACGATTTACATAAAATGGCTTGTGAGGTAGCAGATAAAGTATTAGCTGATCTTTATAAGCCAGATTATGAGGAAATGGAATTGATTCAGAAATTAGCATATGAACCACGTTATCAGAAGTGGAAAGAACTTGGAATTTTGCCGGGTGGTGCAAAATCAGAAGTATTTGCCGGTGTAGTAAAATGTTCTACAAATTTAAATTCCGATCCGGTTGATATGCTGATGACTTGCTTAAAATTAGGAATTTCTACAGGATTATATGGACTGACTTTAACGAATTTATTAAACGATGTTATGTTAGGAGAGCCGCAGATTCGTACTGCGCCGGTTGGATTAAATGTGATTGATCCAGATTATATCAATATTATGATTACCGGACATCAACATTCTATTTTTGTAGATCTGCAGGAATGTCTGGCTTCACCGGAAGCGGTTTCTAAGGCACAGGCAGCAGGTGCAAAGGGATTTAAGCTGGTAGGCTGTACTTGTGTAGGACAGGATTTGCAGCTTCGTGGCGTACATTATACAGATATTTTTGACGGTCATGCAGGAAATAATTATACTAGTGAAGCGGTGCTGGCGACTGGTGCGATTGATGCGGTACTTTCTGAATTTAACTGTACACTTCCGGGAATTGAGCCAATTTGTGATCAATTAAAGATTAAACAGATCTGTCTGGATGATGTGGCAAAGAAAGCCAATGCAGAATTGATGCAGTTTTCTTATGAACGCCGGGAAGAAATTAGTAATCGGGTGATGGATGCAGTGATCGCTGCATATAAAGAACGCCGTGGACAAGTAGAACTTCGTCTGCTTCCAGAACATGGCAATCGAAATACACTGACGGGTATAAGTGAAGGTTCACTTTATGAATTTTTAGGAAAATCTTGGAAACCTTTATTGGATCTGATTGTAGCAGGAAAGATTAAAGGCGTGGCAGGAGTGGTTGGATGTTCGAATTTGACCGCTTTAGGGCATGATGTGTGTACTGTAGAGCTGACAAAGGAATTGATTAAACGGGATATTCTTGTGCTTTCTGCAGGGTGTTCGTCAGGAGGAATAGAAAATTGTGGTTTGATGATGCCGGAGGCTGCTGAACTTGCAGGAGAAAATTTAAAAGAAGTCTGTAAGAGTCTGGGAATCCCTCCTGTGCTGAATTTTGGACCATGCCTTGCGATTGGACGTTTAGAGATGGTAGCTACTGCTTTAGCAAAAGAATTGTCAGTGGATTTGCCTCAGCTTCCGCTTGTACTCTCTGCACCGCAATGGTTAGAGGAGCAGGCACTTGCTGATGGTATGTTTGGCGCAGCACTTGGACTGCCGCTGCATTTGGGACAGCAGCCATATATCGCAGGCAGTGATCTTACAGTAAAAGTCTTGACAGAAGATTTAAAAGAGATAACCGGAGGACAAGTAATTGTGGAATTAGATCCAGTCAAAGCAGCAGATCGGTTAGAGCAGATTATTGAGGAGAAGCGCAAAGGGCTTCATATTTAGGAAGGGAGGGGATAAGATGAAACGAATTCTGATCGATCCTTCTAAATGTGACGGATGTAAAAACTGTGCGCTTGCCTGTATGGACAGCCATAGAACGGATAAAAAAACAGGTGTAGAAACACTTGATTTTAAAGATCCGGCAAATGAATCCCGTAATGAGATTGTAAATGATGGAAAAGGCGGCTATCTGCCTATGTTTTGCCGTCACTGCGGCGTACCGCAGTGTGCAGGAAGCTGTATGAGCGGTGCTTTATATCAAGATGAAAAAAGCGGGCATATATTGTATGACGAAAAACGCTGTGGTTCGTGTTTTATGTGTGTAATGAACTGTCCATATGGTATTTTAAAACCAGATGTTACCAGAACAAAGGTTTTAAAGTGTGATTTTTGCGGTGATCGAGAAGAAGGACCAGCCTGTGTGGCTGCTTGTCCAAAACAGGCAATTTATGTAGAGGAGGTGTAGAGATGGGGAATCCTTATGTAATTATCGGAACTGGAGCAGCAGGGATAGCAGCGGCAGAACGGCTGCGGCTTTTCAAACCAGAAGCATCAATTCAAATGCTGTCTACAGATGAATATTCTCATTCTCGCTGTATGCTGCATAAATTTTTAAGCGGAGAGCGGGACGAAAAAGGAATTGCTTTTGCACCTGAAGATTTTTTTGAAAAGAAAAAGATTTTCTGGGGAAAAGGACAGACTGTAAAAGGAATCGATCCGCAGAAGAAACAAGTTTTGTTGGAACAGGGCTATCTGCCATATGAAAAGCTATTGATAGCAACTGGTTCGGTTTATGGAATCCCGCCGATTCCGGGATTTCGTACAGCGGCAAATGTATTTGGATTTCGGGATCTAAGCGATGCACAAAAGATGAATACCGCAATTTTGGAATGGGATGCAAAACATGTATTTATCGTAGGAAGCGGATTAGTAGGATTAGATGTGGCATATGCGCTTTTGGAGCGTGGAATTCAAGTTACAATTGCGGAAATGGCAGATCGGGTAATGCCGCTGCAGACAGACGCAGTTTCTGCAAAAGCATATCAGGAGCTATTTGAAAAGGCAGGGGCAGCATTTCGTCTTGGAATTGGTGCAAGCGGTTCTGTAATAGATGATCAAAATCGGATTACAGCAGTAAAACTATCAAATGGAGAAGAGATTGCCTGTGATTTTGTAGTCTGTGCAGCCGGTGTACGACCAAATCTTGCCTTTTTGGAAGGCAGCGGGATAAAGACAGAACGAGGAATTGTAGTGGATGAATTTATGCGGACTTCTGATCCAGATATCTATGCAGCCGGAGATGTAACGGCGCTTTCTGGAATTTGGCCGAATGCAATGGAGCAGGGACGGATTGCTGCAGCAAATATGAGCGGACAGCAAATGAAATATACTGACACATTTTGCATTAAAAATACTGTTAATTTCTTTGGGCTGACAATGCTTTCTGTAGGAGAGGTAGAGCCAAAGGAAGAGGGATCACAGGTATTTACAAGAGAGTGCCGAAATGCTTATCAAAAGGTAATTGTTCGGGATGGGGTAGTAAAAGGAGTGCAGCTTCAAGGGGATATTTCTTATAGTGGATTTTGGCAGTATTTAATAAAAAATCAGATTGATATTTCTAAGCTGCTTGAGAAAAAATCGGTGTTTGAAATTGGGTATGGGGATTTTTACGGATTGGATGATTTGGGGGAATATTGTTATTGCTGAGGGAGGGGGACGCCAGATTGGAAAACAGTGGGCAGTCTGCTGTTCCGGTTTCCAAAAAGTAAGAAGTTCTAAGACTTCTGCCTTTTCCTTTATCCAACCAGCCAGACCGGGGCGCAATTCGCCCGTACTGCATCCAAAACGGAACTGGTGTAAGGAAAGAGATTGCCAACTAAAAGTCATTCTCTTTCCTAGCATACGGGCTAAACACGCCCCTTTTTTTTCACACCCTGCATGGAAGCAGGATGTG
>CAJUGZ010000262.1 GCA_910585855.1 uncultured Lachnospiraceae bacterium
CTTCCATGCAGGGTGTGAAAAAAAAGGGGCGTGTTTAGCCCGGAGGATAGGAAAGAGGCTGTCTTACGGTTGATAAAATCCTTTCTTACACCCATTTCGTTTTGGCTGTTATGAGGGCGAATTGCGCCCCGGTCTGTCCGGTTGGATGTGCCATGATACAGAAGTCTTAGAACTCCTTGCTTTTTGGAAACCGGAACAGCAGGCTGTCCACCGTTTTCGAATCTGGCGTCCTCTGACGACCCTTTCTTGTTCATTTATTAAAAAACTCTTGACAATAAATATAAAATGAGGTAATATATGTTCATTAAAGATATAAAAATATAAAAAATGAACAAACAATAAGAAAAGAGGAGCATTATGAATAAAAATAATTGGAATGAAATTGACTGGGGAATTACTTTAGCACCGCTTGGAATTATTTTATTGATTTCGGCTGCTTTGTTGTTAATTCCAGAAAAGGCACAAAATGTAATTACTTTTTTAAATAGTTTTTTTGTAAATGAGTTTGGTTTTTTTTATATGTTGTTGGGGCTTGGGATTTTGATACTGGCAGTTTGGCTAGCTTTTTCAAAGTATGGCGGAGTACGGCTTGGGACGATAGAGAAACCCAAGTATGGGAATTTTCGCTGGGGTGCAATGATTTTTACTTCAACTATGGCAGCGGATATTTTATATTGGTCATTGGTGGAATGGGCGTATTATTATGAGGCGACACCGTTTGGAATGGAACAGATGACATTGGCACAGAAACAGGATATGGCATCTGCTTATCCTTTGTTTCATTGGGGACCGATTCCTTGGGCTTTTTATATTCTTCCGGCAGTTGCTTATGCTTATATGATGCATGTAAAAAAGAGAAATCGGCAGACACTTTCGGAAGCCTGCCGGACAACACTTGGGAAGCGAACCGATCGGTGGCAGGGGCGGTTTATTGATATTTTTGCTGTGGTTGGTTTGCTTGCAGGGACAGCAACAACGTTTTCTTTGGCAACGCCGCTTTTGGCAGGAGCTGCTGCAAGAGTATTTCATATAAAAGAAACAAAGTTTTTATCGATTGTGATTTTATTGATAATCGGTGTGGTTTTTATGGCGGCTGTTTTATGGGGCATGAAGGCGATTGCTCATTTGGCAAGTATCTGTGTTGTTTTATTTGTTATTTTAGCGGGGATTTTCTTTTTTGGAGGACCAAAAGTCTATTTAATTGAAACGGGTATAACGGCAATTGGAACTGTAGTACAAAATTTTGTACATATGGCTACTTGGATGGATCCTCTGCGTCTTTCTGGAGATGGAGTAAATGGATTTCCGCAGACTTGGACGGTATTTTATTGGGCTTATTGGATTGCTTGGTTTGTTGCTACTCCGTTTTTTATCGCAAGGATTTCGGAGGGCAGAACAATTCGTCAAACTGTTCTTGGCGGTTTATCCTGTGGGCTTTTGGGAACATATACTTCGTTTTTAACTTTTGGCGGATTTGGTTTATATCAGCAGACTCATGGAGTAGTGGATGTGGCAGGAAGTCTTGCAGCAGGGGTAAACCCTTCTACTGTGATTTTGCAGGTTTTTGATCAGCTTCCGATTACTTCAGTGGCTTTAGTGGTATTGATTTTGGCAATGATTGCATTTTATGCAAGTACATTTGACGCAATTACTTTAGTGGTAGCAGGATATTCAGAGAAACAGGCAAAACGGGCGGATGAGCCACGCAAAGGACTTCGGATTTTTTGGGCATTTGTATTTTTATTGCTACCGATTGCTTTGATGTTTTCAGAGAGTACTTTGTCTATGCTGCAGACGGTATCAATTATTGCGGCATTTCCTTTGGGATTGATTATGATTTTAATTGTATATAGTTTTTTGAAAGAGATAAGAAAAGATTCGACAAAGGGGTAAAATAATGGAAAAACGAATCTGTTGAAAAATAGGAAAAACACTTCATTTTATGGAAGATATGTCAAAATATGTAGGAAAATTGTTTGGGAAAACCTCGTATATTCTCTAATTCTGTTGAAAAATGTCTAACGAATTTAATTTACAAAACGGGACAAGGAAGGTAAGATAGAGGACAGAAAAGGAGATGTTGCTTTATGATGAAAATATATATTTGTCCGATTTGTGGATTTACAGCGATTACCTCCCGAAGAACTGAGTGTGAGTGCAGAAGATGTACACGAGAAATGTTGAAAGCTCCAGTGACAATTGACGAATGGTGGGGATGGGGCAGTGACCAGAGAGAATGTTTTGTAGAAAGTTTTCTTGAAAGTGCCTGTGCGAAAGCTCCGCCGTAGGATACAGCAGACGACTGTTTCGAATTTGAGGCAGGCGTCTATTTTTTATGCACACGCCGATGCAAAGAAAATATGCCACTGGAGTGGCGCATCGGCGGTGCGGCGAGTAGGGAAAAATTTTTTTTCTGCTTTATTGGAAGTACAAGGAATGGGAAGGAAATATGTAGGGTGTGTTTTGCATTTAAAATAATTGAGATAATTTTTCCATATTATCTCGTTTTAAATCCATAGATGGATGGACGTATTTATTTAAGGTAATATTGACATTGGCGTGTCCAAGGACTTCACTGAGGCTTTTGATATCAAATCCTAATTCTACACAGCGAGTGGCAAATGTATGTCGGAGGGTGTGAAAGTTGGCATTTTCAATTCCGGCTCTTTTTAATACTGTTTTAAAATGGGTCTGCAAATTTCTAGGTTCAATAAACATGTCTTCTGAATCAGATAAAAGGAATCCACGCTCGGAATGAGGTGTTTTTTTTAAGATATCGATCAGAAAGGCAGGCAGAGGGATTTCTCGAATGGAAGAAGAACTTTTTGGTGAAGTAATAATAATACGAGTTTTCATATCTGTTCTGCGGCTTTTAAAGTTTGTATTTTCTACTCTCTGCATGGTTTGGCAGATTGTAATAATTCCAGAATCTAAATGGATATTTTCCCAAGTTAAAGCGCATAATTCGCCAACTCGGATTCCGGTAAATAAAGCAAGAAGAATACCAAGGTTTCGATAGCTGTTATGGGAGGAAAGATAGGAGGTTAATTGTTCGTGTTCTTTTTGGTTGAATACACGGATTTGTCCTTCCTTTCGATGATATGGTGTTTGATTAAAATCGCAGAGAACAATACCATATTTATTTTCTGCATAATGAAATGCACTTTTTAAAAGAGTAAGGGTATCGTTTACTGTTTTAGAAGAGAGAACAGAGTTTTTAGAACCGCCTTCTAAAAGAAGCTGGTTTGTAAATTCTTCTAATGTAGAGTAAGAAATTTCAGAAAGCTTTTTTTCTCCGATATTTGGGGTAATATAGTGTTTGATCATACTGTTGTATTTGATATAAGAGCTTTCTTTAATCTTGGGACGAATATTTTCAATCCATTCTGCAAGGAAATCAGTAAGAGAGGTTTCCTTTATTGTAGTTTCTAATTCTTTTTTTCTCAAATTTTCCTGAAATTCTGCTCGTTTATTCTGCAGCAGAATTTTGACTTCTGTATAGGACTTTGCATAGACGGATTTATAGATAATTTTTCCGTTTTCCATCCGTCCTGCTATAAAACGTCCTTCCCAGCGACCATCCTTTCTTTTATATATGTTTTCTCCTTTTCTTGACATAACCTTTATCCTTTCTACATAAAATATTTAGATGAGTGAATACACTCAATTCCTTTTGTTTGATTGCAGTGGGGACAATGAAACAGAAGGATAATATTAAACTGTAACATAAAAAAACGGAAAGTTGCTATATAAATATAGAAAATTGTCAGGATAAACTTATAAATTAGAATTTTTATAAAATAAATCCATTTCTATGGTAGTTTCAAGGTGAGGATAGGATGCTGCCAGAAAGGGGGGATTTGGCTTTCACCGGATGCAAGAGGCGGTTTGTTCTTTTTTTGTTTCGGGGTCAAGAAACAGCCAGATTTGAAAACGGTGGGCAGTCTGCAGTGACTTTGGAAAAGAGTTAGAGGTTTTTGGACTTCTGCTTGATTCGGCGGTGAAATGGCAACGGCAAAAATCCAGACGGTCAAGGGGGTAAGAGTGGAGATTTTTTCGTACCTTGCGCAAAAAAATACTACTCGTCCTAAGGAAGCCATTGCATACGCCATCAAAATCTCCAAAGAGCAATACATGAAATGCGTTGTGGCACAGTGGTTTGCAGATTTGGACCGACATTGACTATCCCGCCGCTTTGCTTGATGGGGGAGCAACTATATTTTGTATGGAATTATTGTATAATTTCTCTAAAAAACTTTTGTCAACTAAACGTGATAATGAAGTCATAAGAGTGGAAAGCTGCCACTTTCCTCCTTTAAACATTTACGAGGCTTATAAGAAGATTTTTCGCTATAAAATCAATAAAAAATATAGTATAAAAAAACAAAAATATGAATAAAAATAAATAGATAAAGATTTGGAATGAAATAGAGATAGATATTTTGATATATACGGATGAAAGAAGAAAAGGGATATTTGTTTGGAAAGTTATAATTATACATATATAAAATAGAGAATAAAAAAATCTGTTTCGATAAAGAAACAGATTTTTTTATTCCGAAAAGTAAAACAGGAATGGAAATAAATTAGTTATATTTGTTTTTATTATTGCAGAAATATGATATTTGCAATAATTTTATCGTTTGTGTAAATAGAATACTTTTTATAGGATAAGGGATTTAAAAGATAACATTTTGATTATAGAGAAAAAGGAGAAGAAAAAACATGATTTTTTTGGAATTATTTATAAATTATATTTTATAATTTTTTAGGGAAAATCAGTAGATTTTTCTGTTTTTTTCAAGTAAAATAGTGATAGAGGTAGACTTTTTTAAGAATACTTCTGAATTTGTTAAAAAGGAAGAAAGAAAGCAGAAAAAGGGATAAAACGAAAAAAGAGATATGGACGTGAGAGGAATACGGGGAATATTGCTTGCAGAAAATGCGGTGCAGTAAAACTTTATTAGATATGGACGAAAAAAGGATATGCTGCATAATCCTGATAACAAATGCAAAAAGTGTCTGGCAAGAGTATGTCAGACATTTTTTGTGGATAATTTTGTAAATTTTTCTAATAAGGAACTGTAAATGAATAACTTTGCTATTTGCTTGTCTTTTTCTCTGATAGCATTATAAAAAAATCAGTTACATAGCCCGATTTTGCTATAGATTTAGAAAAGTTTTTCTTGACAACTATTACTATGTATAGTATAGTACTATGTAAGAGGTGATATAAAGTTGGATGCACAATTAAGAAAAGGGTTGTTGGAATTTTGCGTTTTGGCAGCAATTCGAAAGAAAGATTCTTATGGATATCAAATGATAAAAGATATATCAGAATATATTGAAATATCGGAATCGACATTGTATCCTATTTTGCGGAGAATGGAGGCGGGAGGAAAGGTGGAATCTTATTCTGTGGTGTATCAGAATCGGATTCGAAATTATTTTCATTTAACGGAGGTCGGAAAAGAGTATTTAGATGGATTTCAAAAAGAAAAAGAAGAGATTACACGAATTTTGGCGTTTATTGTAGGAGGGATTGAGGATGAATAAAAAGAAATTTTTGAAAAAGTTAAATCAACGATTGTATGGGCTGCGGCGTAATGAGAGAAAACGATATATTCAAGATTATGAGGAATTATTGACGGAACTTATGGAGGATGGGAAGAGCGAGGAAGAAGCTGTTTTAAAATTGGGGGATACAAAGCAGATTGCAAAAGAAATTTTGGAACATACGGAGAAAAGATTTGGATGGATAGATTGGAAAGGGAAAGGGTTATTGATTCTTTCATTTTTATCAGTGGTAGTAGTTTTGATGAATAATTGGTTTTCACGAGGAATTGTATTTTGGCTTCGTGATGGTGATGGGCCGACTAGTGTTTTTGTAGCAGGAAAGATTTCTGTTGGGCAATGGAGTTATATTTTGATGGGGGTTTTGGTGGGAGTTACGGGGGTTTATCTTTTTTGGAAACGAAAAGTAGAGGAGAGGAAGGAATTTTAGGTTATTGTTTTAAAGGATTGGGAGGATGCCAAAGATTGGAGGGGAGGCGGTTTGCTCCTGTCCTTTGCCTGCTCCGCTCCAAACGGTAAGAAAGTCTA
>CAJUGZ010000263.1 GCA_910585855.1 uncultured Lachnospiraceae bacterium
CATCATTTCCCGTCGGCACTTAGACGCTGTATTGCTGTATTTTAGCGTCTTATGTGTCCGCTATGTGGAAATAAGAAATGCTAAGCGCAAGCGAGCCCGGAATAGACCTTCCTTTCGATTCCAGCGTCCCCCTCTCTAAATCTAATATTCCCGAAACTGCACAAACTCAAAAACACTGCGCTTTTCATTTCCAACCATATAAGAACTTCTCTGTGTACAAGCTGCCAAAACCAAAACCCCACTCTCCTGCAACCGCCCAACCAAATAGCAAACTAATGTATATTCCCCCTGACAAAGTACCGCTGAAGGCTGATATTCCATAATGCGTCTATAATACTCTTCGCCTAACTGATACACTTCCTCTCTTGTACTTCCCGGACTTACATTGGGATATCCCAAATCCACAATCTCTCCATACTCTTTTGCTGCCTCTAACTGCGCCTTATCCCATAATTTCGATGTATGATTTGTAAAATTAATAAACATTTTTTATCCTTTCTCTCTTAAATCCAACTGCTTTTTACATGATACCCTTTCATAACTGCATCTGTTGTTTTAAAATGTATCTTTACATATTCCTCTAAATTTCTTTCTCCTACTTTATCCATCAATGCTGCTGCCATAAATTTTACATCCTCTCCGCACCCTTTTGGAAAAATCAACCCAAACCGATCGGACATATTCTCTATCCATTCCAAATAAGCAGCCCTTGCCAAAATACTAGCAGCTGCTACTGCTGTATACTTTTCCGCTTTTAGCAAAACTTGTATTTCCGTCTTTAATTCTTTGTTTTTTAATCTTTTAAAAAATAAATCGTCAGGCTTTGTCTGTTCTATTTGCCTTATCAATAATTCTTTATCAGTAAACTGATCCGTAATCAACATCCGCATTTTAGGCTTTTTTTCCAACGCCGCTGAAATTACCCGACTATGAGCCAATGCCAGCAAATCATTTAATGTTTTTCCTTCTATCATACAATATCTATATAATTCATTATATTTTTTTGGAGTAATCGTTAAAATAATACAGTTTTTCGAAAAATTAGACATCAAATATTTCGCACAATCTTTTACCTTTTGATCCGACATCTTCTTGCAATCCTGTATCTCATGTTTGATAAGATATGCATCTAATTCTCCATACGAAAGAAATCCTGCAGCAACAAGCGGTCCAAAATAATCCCCTTTTCCCGATTCATCTGTTCCTAAATAACATACCTCTACTTTTGGTATCTGCTGAAATGTTTCTGTCAATATCTGATCTAATCTGCTGCTAATAGAAGTTTTTTTATCTGAAATCACATAGGAAATTCCCTGCTTTGACAGATATATATTTATTTTCAGCATCTCATAATACTTGCTTTCTGCTAAAAGCTGTATACCATACAGCATCTTTCTCTCTCCTATCAGTCTTATTCCCTCTGCTTCTATCTTTCTTTTACATTCGGACAATTTTTCCTGAAACATCTTTTCTGTTATCATAACAAATGCCCCTTTCTTTTTTATAACACGTTCTACTGAAAATAAGCTCTTTTCTTTCCGCTTGGAGTTTGGATATCCCAGCAGATTATCCTTCCGCTTTTTTCACAGGAACAGCTTATATTATAAAAATCCGGCTTTTCCTGTCCCCAGCTTTCTTCTACTCTATCCACATATCCGATTATTTTCTCCAAAAATCTAAAATCCACAGGATGAAAAGTTTCAGGAAATGTAATATCACACAATGTCTGAAATTCTTTCCACCGTTCTTTTCTTAAAACAATACTCTGCTTATATTCTTCCTGTAAGCAAAAAGAAAACTTTGCCCTTTTCCACCATTCCAGATATAAACCATATTCAATCGGATAGGAAATATCCATTTGTTCATGCGGAGAAATCTTTCCTTTATTTAAATCAGATATATCAAACCCTTCTCCTACAAATTCAATATGTAAATTTTCCAAAATTCGATTCATAGAAATATTACAGCAATAAAGATTATTCCTTCTGTCACTGGGTTCTAACAACCATAAATCTGTCTGCGGCTCTGCTTCTGCAAGAAGAGAATCCGCAGAAACAGGCACGATTTTTCCACCATTTTTGATATTATGACAGGAAGAAGTATAGATATACCGAATCATACAATAACTGCTTTTTAAATGCTTTCGAATTTTATCTTCCATTTCTTCACTGATTTGATTCCATTCCTGATAAGGAATCACTGCACTTTTTAAAACAGGAAGTCCTAATTTCGACAATTTCTGATAGCTATTTAATTTTTCACAGCATCCCTTTTCAGAATAAACAAAGTTCTCATCCGGCAATAAATACATTATCATTCCTCCACTTTTAAAATATGAAAAGTAATTACTTCTTTTGCAGTTACTTCAATTCTATCTTCCTCCTTTTTCCCTAATAAAGCCTGTGCAATAGGAGCTTGCTTTGATAAACAATAAATGATTTCTCCCTCTGCTTCTATTTCAATTCCTCCTACATAATTAACGATATAATATTGATCCGAATCGCCATATTCATCTTCTAACGTAATCAAAGAACCGATTGCTGCTCCGTCTGGTTTTCCTTTTTGAATTTCTCTGATCTGATACTCAATTTTTTGTTTGCTGCTGCTTATCACCACAGAATCCCCGACCATACAGCCCAATAAAGCAGAAAATAAAGTATTTGAAACAGGAGAATCTTCCGCAAGAAGTGTATAAGATAGTGTCTTTTGATACTCTCCGTTTTTTAATTCATCCAAAAGCAAGATATCAGCAACATTGGCATATTCTTTTTGTGTCTGCAGATTTTGAATACACTGTTCTAATTCTTTTACTTCCTCTAAATATCCGTCTGCAAGCCATGCTGTTTCTGTCTTTGTAGAATCATAACGTGTTACCATACGCCCTTCTGCCTCGATTGTATCGTTTTTGGCAATTTCGTAACTGCTTCTTGCCTTCTCTAATTTCTTCTGAATTGCTTCCATATAACGTTTTTGAATCAGTTCTTTTTTATCCATAAAAACTTTCTCCTTTTCTATTTGCTTATCTTTAAAATTTCTTATTTCCTTACGGCATATCAATATAAGACTGTGTTCTGGCTTCATGTAGCTGATAGTTATAAGATCCTCTATTCCAAATCTCTTTCAAATTATCATACTGTGCATTTCCAAGACACTGCTCCTGAAGATCATGGGAACTTTTTACATCTCCGTTTGGAGCAATAATAAAATAAGCATCTCTAATATTTTCCTTATCACTAACCGATAAAATATTGCTTTTTTCCTTTAGCCGTATTCTGGCTTTCTCTACTGCCTGATAAAATTCCTGATTGGATATAAGAAATTTGTCACTGTTTCTTTTTGAAGTTCCTCTAAGCGGAACAAATTGAAACAATTTCCATCGGGCAATCGGATATGCTGCAACCCACTCGGCAAGTTCTTCTATATGATCTAAATTTACCCGACTGACTACAGAATTAATTTTAAATTTACAACTTCCTTCTTTATTGGCAGCAGCAGACAACACTTCTTTTACACGATTGGCATGATTGGGATTTCTGCTCATTTGACTTTGTACTTCTGTTGTCGCACCATCTAAAGAAAGAGTAAGCCAGTTTAAATGTGTCATACAAAAATCAAGCATTTGATCATCTAAAAGAATAGAATTTGTCGTCATAGATACAAGCAGACCTTTTTGTTTGGCATATTGAATTAACTCCTTAATTTCAGCTACTAGTAACGGTTCTCCTCCTGCAAAAGTCAATTTTCGGATTCCAGAAGCAGCAATATTATCAATAACAGCGAATCTGCCTTTTAAATCCAAATCAGGTGAAGTTTGATCCCGATAACAAAACTGACAGTGATCATTGCATTTGTTTGTAATATTCCAACAAGTTGAGTTAGCCATTTTCATAAGACATTTCCTCCATACAGTAAATTTTTTATATTTCTTGCTTTCTAATTTATAAATAGGTTCTGATTTTGAAAAAATCCTAAAAAATAAAAAATTTTTTTATTATTTTTCCTAACCTATATTTGTCTGCTGCCAGTATTAAATTTTTGAATAGATAATTAATTGCACCCCAGTTCGTCTAATTGTTTTCTTACAGGAAATGCGCGAAAAGCCCACACCTTTAGGTGTGGGCTGGATAGCACAATATAAAATAATATGTATGTAAAAGTTGCAAACATACATATATTATGATATAGTATATGTATAGAAAATAAATATAGATATACAAACACAACAGTATCTTTGATAAACTACCATTTTGTATTTTGTCCAAGATACAGACGCAAAATTTTTCTGATACCAAATGTAGAAAAACGATTTAAAGAACTGGTTAAAATTAAATGTAAGGAGTTAGAAATTGAATTAATCGCAATTGAATGCAACAAAGACCACTCTCGTATGTTTTTAAATTGTCCACCTACATTAAGTCCGTCAGATATTATGCAACAAATAAAAGGATATACAAGTAAAATTCTTAGAGAAGAATTCAATGAATTATTAAAAATGCCTAGTTTATGGACAAGAAGCTATTTTGTTTCAACAGCAGGAAATGTATGTAGTAAAACAATTAAGAAATACATAGAGAATCAAAAGAAAAGATATTAAAAAAGAGAATATTATATTTAGAAAGCGAAGTGAATATTATGGCAAACTTTACTGTTGAATTTCCGTTAAAAACAGAAAAGTATCAGGAAGATATTTTAAATAAACGTTTTGAAATTGGAAGACAAATTTATAATTCTTTAGTAAACGTAACACAGAAACGATACAAAGAAATGATCAAGACTAAGAAATATCGTACTCTTCTATCTTCAATAACTGGAAATAAAAAATCAGATAAAGAAATTTGGAAACAAATAAATGATATTCGCAAACAATATGGTATGTCAGAATATTCCTTTCACGAAAATGTAAAACAAATGCAAAAGCATTTCAAAGATAATATGGATTCTTTTACTACACAAAAAATTGCAACTGCATTATGGAAATCTTATGATAAGTTATTCCATGGCAATGGAAAGAAAGTTTATTATAAAAAATATGGCGACTTTCATTCGCTTGAAGGAAAATCTAATTCGACAGGTATCCGTTTTAAAGATGATTTTCTTATCTGGAATGGATTAGAAATACCAGTTATGATAGATTATGAGAACTATTATGAGTATCAAGCGATGCAATCGAAAATCTGCTACAACAGAATTGTACGAAAATATGTAAGAAACAAACCGAAATATTATGTACAAATTGTCTTTAAAGGAAATCCACCTATAAAAGTAGATTCTGAAACTGGTGAAATCAAACATGATATTGGCACAGGAGATGTTGGAATTGATATAGGTACAAGTACGGTTAGTATTTCCAGTCAATCGGATGTAAAAATATTCGAACTTGCTGACAGGGTTCAGAATATCGAAAATCAGAAACGGAAATTCCTTAGAAAGATGGATCGGTCAAGACGGGCAACTAATCCAGATCATTATAACGAAAACGGAACGATTAAGAAACAGGGCAATAAAAAAGTGGTATGGAATCAATCAAACCACTATATCAAGTATCAAAAGGAATTAAAAGAATTATACAGAAAACAGTCAGATATTAGAAAATATCAGCATGAGTGTCTGGCTAATTATATTATATTTCTTGGAAACAAAGTATATGTTGAAAAAATGAATTTTGCAGGACTCCAGAAACGTGCAAAGAATACTGAAAAGAATGAGAAAGGTAAATTCAAACGAAAGAAACGCTATGGTAAGTCATTAGCAAACAAAGCCCCTTCCATGTTATTAGCTATCCTAGATAGAAAATTAGGATATTATGGTGAAAAATTGATTGAGATAAATACTTTTGAAGCAAAGGCAAGCCAATTTCATCATTTTGATGGAACGTATAGAAAGAAATCACTGTCACAAAGATGGAATGATTTTAATGGAATTAAAATTCAGAGAGATATGTATTCTGCTTTTCTCATAATGAATATAAATAATGATTTAAAAAGTTTTGATATGGATAAGTGCAAGGAAAGATTTGAAAATTTCTATCGGCTTCACAATCTGGAAGTAGATAGATTAACAGGTAAAAATAATTTAAGTAGTATAGCAATTTAAAAAAG
>CAJUGZ010000264.1 GCA_910585855.1 uncultured Lachnospiraceae bacterium
TTGGAGCGGAGCAGGCAAAGGACAGGAGCAAACCGCCTCTTGCGTCCGGTGAAAGTCAAAGCCAACTCTTTCCGGCAGCATCCTAATCTTCAAAAAACCAGTTTTTTTCCATAAAAATATCAGAATAGTAAAAAAATCACTTTGGAAATATCATGGAAATGGGTAATTTTATAAAAATTTTACTTTGTAAGTTTATCCTGTTTGGAACAGTGAAGATTCTTGAATTTACAGTAGAAAAGTGGTATGATAAAACTACCAAACACAGAAAGGATTACAGTATGGGAAATATTTATGATGGGGTATTCCGAACAATTTTGAATGATTGCCGAAGGCTGATTATTCCCATAATCAATGAAATTTTTGGGGAAACTTATACAGGGGAGGAAGAAATTCGTTTTTTTCCCAACGAACATTTTTTAGATCAGCAGAACGAGGCAGATAAAGAGCGGATTACGGATACGAATTTTACGGTTTTCGGGGAAATGCCAAAGAAATATCATATAGAGTGTGAAAGCAGTCTGCCAGACGGGAAAATTATGATAAGGCTTTTTGAATACGACGCACAGATAGCGCTTGACGAGGGCGAGGTCACGGAAGAAATACTGACTGTGACATTTCCTAATACAGCGGTTTTGTACCTACGGACTTACAAAAAAACACCAGACAAAATGAAATATGTGATTGTTGCACCGGGCGGAACAGTTCAGTACGATGTGCCAATTATGAAGGTACAGACCTATTCACTGGATGATATTTTTGAAAAAGGTCTGCTGATGCTGATTCCGTTTTATATTTTTTCACATGAAAAAGGTCTTCCAGAGTATAATAGTAATGGGCAGAAACTGGAAGAATTGAAGGCAGAGTATCAGAAAATTTTAGAAAGGCTTGATGAACTAGAACAGCAGGGAGTGATCGGGGCGTTTGACAAGCGGACAATTATAGAACTTTCGGGTGATGTGATTAAAGAGATTGCGCAGAAATACGAGAATGTGCAGAAGGGTGTAGGTGATATGATGAGCGGAGCATTAATTGAAACGAGTGCAAGAAGATTAAAAAATGAAGCTGAAAATGAAACGAAAAAGAAAACAGCACTTAGGATGCTGAAAATAGGAAAACTGACAATTGAGGAAATTGCAGAATGTTCTGAACTCAGCGTGGAAGAAGTAGAACAGCTTGCAGGACTTCAAACAGTGTAAATGGCAAAGTAGAATAAAAATTTTATATTGCAGCCTTAAAGCAGGGAAATAACTGATGATTCAGATTTGTTTCTCTGTTTTTTTGTGATAATTCAATGTTTTCAAAAGTATCGCTATCTAACGTCAGCTTTTGAACGTCCGGCATTTCAGCAGATGTTAGAGGATATTAGAACAGGGAAAGTGAATTGCATAGTAACCAAGGATTTATCTCGTTTTGGAAGAAATTATATTGAAGTAGGGAAATATATTGAGAAGATATTTCCCTATTTAGGTGTTCGTTTTATTGCAATCAATGACAACTATGACAGTATAAGCAATGAGGTATATAGGAATAATCTTTTTGTTTCTTTTAAGAATCTGATTAATGATGCTTATTGCAGAGATATTAGTATTAAAATTCGAAGCAGTTTGGAAGTAAAAAGGAAAAGAGGGGATTTTGTAGGATCTTTTGCTCCTTATGGCTATCGAAAATCAGAAACGGATAAAAATAAGCTGGAAATAGATGAGGAAGCAGCACAGGTGGTACAGTCTGTTTTTCGGCTGTATCTGCAAGGAAACAATGCATATAAAATAGCGGAAAAATTAAATAAGAAAAATATTCTTACACCGATGGATTATAAGAAAGAGAACGGCAGTGCATTTTATACGGGGTTTAAGAGGAATTTGAAGAGCCAGTGGACACATATGCAGGTACTTCGTATTTTAGAAAATCCTGTATATATCGGAAGATTGGTTCAGGGAAAGGAAACTACACCTAATTATAAAGTAAAAAAGAAAGTAAAGTGTGATCAAAGCAAATGGAGTCAGGTGGAGAATACTCATAAAGCGATTATTCCGTTGATTGATTTTCAAAGTGTGCAGGAGCAGCTAGAGATGGATACAAGGACAGGAACTGCAAAAGAAAAGGTATATTGTTTGTCTGGAATTGTAAAGTGCGGTGACTGTGGGGCAAATATGGTTAGAAAGACAATTCCATCTGGAAAAAGAAAATTTATTTATTATGTATGTGGAAGTCATAAAGGGAATAGAGATATCTGCAGTTCTCATAGCATCAATGCAGAGGTTTTAGAGGAAAGTGTATTGATATTGTTAAATCATCAGATTAGGAATGTAGCGGATTTCGAGCAGATTTTTGGGAAAGTGAATATTAGGCAGATTCAACAGGAGGAGATGGATAAAAGAAGCAGACAGGCTGCAAAGAAAAAGGAAGAAATGCAGAGATATCATCATATGTATATGGATTTATATGAAGATTATAAAGAAGGATTACTTACGGAGGAGGAATATTTGGAACTGAAGGAAATCTATGAAAAATGTATGCAAGCAGCAGAGCAGATATTAGAAACAATAGCAGCAGAGAGGGTATTTTTTGAAAAAGAGCAGAGAAATTTATATGATCAGATAAATAAATTTAAGAAATATAGGTATCTGAAATGTTTGTCGAGGGAAGCGGTTATTTTTTTAATAAAACAGATACTTGTCTATGAAAAAAAGAAAGGGGAGTGTTATCCGAGAGTAGAAATACATTTTAAATATGCGGATAAGTTTCAGGCATTTTTCGATATGGCTAAAGAACGATATAAGAAAGAATTACATAAGAAAGATCTGCACAGGAAAAAGGAGGAACCATATGGCGAGGACAAGTAGAAAGAAGGAAAAAGCTGCAAAACAGCCGAAAACTTTTATTATGAAGACAGCATTATATGTTCGTTTGTCTAATAAAGATAATGGCGGCAAAAGTGAAGATGGAATAGAGAATCAGCTTGCGCTGTTATTGGATTTTATAAAACAGTTTGAATGTATGGAAAATCTTTCAGAGAGTATGTCTGAACTATCGGTTAAAAAAATTGAGAGTATAGAAATTTATATGGATAACGGGCAGACAGGGACTGATTTTGAAAGACAAGGATGGAAACGCATGATGGAGGATGTGAAAAAAGGCAGGATTAATTGCATTATAGTAAAGGATTTATCCCGATTTGCAAGGAATTATTTGGAGGCAGGGGAGTATTTGGAAGAAATATTTCCCTTTCTGGGTGTACGCTTTATTGCTATTAATGATCACTTTGATAGTGCAGGTGAAATCTATCAGAAAAAGGAATGGATGACAGAATTGAAAAATCTGGCAAATGATTATTATTCAAGGGATTTGTCAAAAAAAATTTTGTCGGCGTTTTGGACAAAGGAGGAACAGGGACAGTTTATAGGCAGCAAAGCTCCGTATGGATATATTTTGAAAAATAATAAATATAGGATAGATCCGCCTGCAGCAGAGGTTGTAAGACGTATTTTTGAGATGAAAATGCAGGGAATGAGTGCTTATAAAATTGCAGATATATTTAATCAGGAAGGGATTCCATCTCCTAGCAGATATGCAGGGGAGCAAGGAATAAAAAAATATAAAAACTGCAGTCATATTTTATGGCAGCAGGAGGCAGTCAGCCGGATTTTGTACAATAGAGCTTATATAGGGGATTTGGTGCAGGGAAAATATAATTATTCTGTCTATTCTAAGGAAAGACGTGGAAAAAGAGGGGAAGATACATGGAAAATCCTAGAAGGAACACATCCGGCGATTATTGATAGGGCAGTGTTTCAGAAAGTGCAAGAAATGAAAGAAAAGAATCGAAAAATATGGAAAGACAGGCAGGGCGGATTGGGTTATGAAAATGTACTGAAAGGGATTTTAGTATGCGGGATTTGTCATCATGCGATGCGGAGAAATAAGGATATAAGAAATGGAAAAGTAAAGTATTATTTTTTCTGCAGTTCTGCTTATTCGCAGATAAAGTGCAGTACATCTTCGATTGCTGACTATAAAATTTTGGATATGGTATTAAAACAGATAAAACTGCAGATAGATTTTGCTGTAAAAAGCGGGGAGTTTTTAGAACAATTAAAAAAATCAGATAGCAGTTTTGCAGTTTATAGACAGAAAAGGAAGAAAATGGAGCAGATAAGGGAAGAAAACCGCTGGTTGAAAGTTTTTTTGGATTTTAAGGATGCAAAAGAGCTTACAAGGGAAATGGCAGTAAGTTTGTTAGAGAAAATAGAAGTCTATGAAGAGAAAAGAATCCATATTAAGTTTCGATTTCGAAAGGATGAGAATAGTGGCAGAGCAGTTTTTGGTCAAATATCTTAGGCTTTCCGTAGAGGATGGAGATATTGTGTCAAATGATAGGAAAACAGAGAGTAACAGCATTAGTCATCAGAGAGAATTAATTACACGATATATCCATGAAAAACAAATTTATCCTGCTGCACAGTCATTAGAATTTGTGGATGACGGATATAGTGGAACAAATTTTGACAGACCGGCGGTGAAAGAAATGTTGTCATTGGTCAGAGAGGGAAAAATATGCTGTATTATTGTGAAAGATTTTTCTAGATTCGGGAGAAATTATTTGGAAGTGGAGGATTATTTAGAGCAGATTTTCCCTTTTATGGGAGTTCGATTTATTGCAGTCAATGATGGATATGACAGTAATGATTATATAGGAACTACAGGAGGGATAGAGGTTGCCTTTAAAAATATTCTTTATGATATGTATAGTAGAGATTTGTCTGAAAAAATCTGTTCATCGTTGTTGATAAGAAGAAAAAGAGGAGATTTTATCGGTTCAAAAGCACCATTCGGCTATCGGTTTTCTGATAATAAGAAGGTTTTGGCAGTGGATGAAGTGGCTGCAGGATATGTGAAACGGATTTTTGAACTGGCTTGTAAAGGGTGTGGGACTGGAAAAATAGCGAAATTATTAAACAGCGAAAAAATACCGACACCCGGACAGTATAAGAACCAAAAGAAGCTGCAGTATCATATTATGGATGGGAAAGGCTATTGGAACAGCAGGAAGGTTCGAAAGATTTTGCAAAATAAGGTATATTTTGGAACTGTTGTAAATGGAAAGACCAAAGCAACAGAGATTGGAAGCAGTCGTTTTAAGCAAGTACCGGATAAAGAACAAATCTGTGTTTCCGATAGGCATGAAGCAATTATTACTGAGCAGGAATATTTGCAGGCATTAGAGGTACTAAAAAATAATGGATGCCAGAAAGAGAAAAAGCACATTTCAAAACAGGAAAGTGTATTGCTTGGGGAACTGCGGCGTGAAAGTTGTAAAAGAAATGACGAGCAGTTAAAGAAGATATATTTTGAACTAAAACAGAAACAGGATTCATTAAAAATAAAAAAACAGTATCTCTATGAGCAATATAAAGAAAATCAGATAGAACGTAAAATTTATTTAAACAGAGTAGAAGCATTAAGGGAGGAAGAAAACAGATTAAACGGGCAGATTCAAAAGATAGAAAAAGAAAGAGAGTAGGATAAGGAAAAATGGTTAGTCTTTATTTAACAGCATCATATGGAGAGAAAGTAAAGGCATATTTGATTCGAGGGGCACGGCATCTGCCCGGATATGAAGTGTGGCCAAATCCTCAGTTAGGGTGGGGCGTGTTATGTTTGAGAGATAGTTTACCGATATGATTGGTAAGGAAAATGAATGAGATAAGTGAGTCCAAGTTGCCATATAAATCATTCCTTTCTAGAGATCCAATCATTACGTTCTGATTATCTTTTGGCTTTGGATAATGGAGGGAGGACGCCAGATTCGAAAACGATGGGCAGCCTGCTGTTCCGGTTTCCAAAAAGCAAGAAGTTCTAAGACTTCTGCCTTTTCCTTTTTCCAACCAGACAGACCGGGGCGCAATTCGCCCTCCTTTCAGCCGAAACGAAACGGGTGTAAGGAAAGATTTTACCAGCCATAAGCTATCCTCTTTCCTATCATTCGGGCTAAACACGCCCCTTTTTTTTCACACCCTGCATAGAAGCAGG
>CAJUGZ010000265.1 GCA_910585855.1 uncultured Lachnospiraceae bacterium
TAGAACTTCTTGCTTTTTGGAAACCGGAACAGCAGGCTGCCCACCGTTTTCGAATCTGACGTCCTCTATCATCAAATTTTAAAAGACTTATGAAGATCCTCTTATAAAGTGCTTGTGCTTTTTTCTGAAATTGATTATAATAAAACTTAACGAGAACAGAGGAAGAATAATGCAGGGAGAGGATATTGGATGGCACTGAAGAATAATGTACAAGTGGTGATTGACGGAAAGGTATATACATTAAGTGGATATGAAGATCCGGAGTATCTGAATAAAGTGGCTGCATATATCAATGCAAAGCTTTCGGAGGTACGTATGGCAGAGGGGTATAAACGTCAGAGCCGTGAAGTACAAAATATCCTGATGTACCTGAATGTAGCAGATGATTACTACAAGGCGAAAAAAAATGCAGATGCAGCAAGTTTAGAATTAGAAGATCGCAATAAGGAGGTTTCTAATTTAAAACATGAATTGGTAGGATTAAAACTTCGAATGGAGGAAGAAGAAAAAGAATTAGAAATGCTTCGAAAGACGGTCAGTGATCAGGAAAAGACAATTATTCGTTTAGAAGCGGAGATGACACTTACTAGAACGGCGCAAAGTGAAGAAATTAAGAAAGACGGGCAGGATAAGAATGAAAATCAGGATAAATAAAGATAGAACATGTCATGTCATTCTAAAAAAGAAGACATGACATTATTTGTAAGGAGGGAAACCTTATGAATTTATATAAAAGTCAATATCATGCATCGTATGCAAAGAAAGCAGAACTGCTTGCACCTGCTGGTTCTTATGAGGCGATGACGGCTGCAGTTTCGGCAGGAGCAGATGCGGTTTATTTGGGCGGAAATTTATTTGGTGCAAGAGCCTATGCCAACAATCTAGATACAGAAGCGTTGAAATCAGCAATCGATTTTGTGCATCTGCATGAAAGAAAATTGTATTTGACAGTAAATACATTGGTAAAAGAACAAGAGATGCAGGAAAAGCTGTATTCTTATCTGCTGCCTTTTTATTGTCAGGGATTGGATGCTGTGATTGTACAAGATATTGGTGTATTTTCTTTTATAAAAAAACATTTTCCAAAACTTCCGATTCATGCCAGTACACAGATGACTTTGACAGGAGTTTATGGTGCGAAACTATTAAAAGAAATGGGAGCGGTGCGGATTGTAACGGCACGGGAGCTTTCTTTGGATGAGATCCGAAGGATTCATGGTCAAAAAGGGTTAGAAGGATTAGAGATAGAGAGTTTTGTTCATGGAGCATTGTGTTATTGTTATTCCGGGCAGTGTTTGTTTAGCAGTATAGCAGGAGGAAGAAGCGGAAATAGAGGGCGGTGTGCACAGCCTTGCAGGCTTCCTTATCAGGTAAGTGAAAATCAAAAGAGATGGAATACAAAAGAAGAGCCTTATTTATTAAGTCCAAAGGATTTGTGCAGTATTGAACTTTTGCCGGATATTTTAGAATCTGGAGTTTTTTCTTTAAAAATTGAGGGCAGAATGAAAAAACCAGAATATACTGCAGGTGTGGTAAGTGTATATCGAAAGTATTTAGATTACTATATGGAATATGGAAGAGAAGGTTTTTTGGTGTCCGAAGAGGATAAAAGGATTTTACGGGATCTGTATCATCGAGGTGGATTTACGAAAGGATATTATAGGCAGAAAAACGGCAGAGATATGATGTTTTTTCAGGGAAGAGAGGGAGAGGCAGAAAACGAAGCAAAAAATATAGAACTTTTTAAAGAGGTTCGAAACTGTTTTTTGTCGGAAGAACCAAAAGAAGCAGTTACTGGAATGGTTGTTGTGCGCTGCAAAGAAAAGGCATATCTTACCGTTTCAAGAAAAGGGCAGCAGGTTACTGTGGAAGGAAAGGAAGTGGATGCTGCACAAAAGCAGCCAATGACGCAGGAAAGGATTCGAAAACAAATCGAAAAAACGGGAGAAACGCCGTTTTTCTTTTCTGAACTTTTGGTTCAAACAGACGGAAACAGCTTTATTAGTATAACGGAATTAAATGAATTGCGGAGAAAAGCATTAGAACAATTAAAAATGGTCTGTCTGCAGTCATTTTTTCGAAAAGAAGAGGGAAAAATAAAGGATGATGTTAGAGAACAGTTAAAAGAAGATAGCGTGAAAAAAGCTAGGGGAAAGAAATCATTTTATAGGATTCATGTTTATGCAGAAAAGAAAGAGTATGTTAAAGCTGCAGCAGCATTTTCAGAGGTTTCTTGTATTTATTTAGATGCCAGTGAGTTTTCAGCAGAGGATATTCAAAACTATAAGGAACAGTTTCCAGATAAGCAGTTTTATTATATGCTGCCGCATATTTTTCGTGATACAGCACAGAATTGGCTTGAACAGGAATATAATCAGCTTTTGCAGGCAGGAGTGGATGGATTTGGAGTTAGAAATTTAGAGGAGGTTTCTTTTCTTTTAGAAAAACAGGATGCATTTTCAATTCCGATTCGGTTCGATTCCACTTTATATGGATTTAATTTGGAAAGTATGAGGTTTTTTGAAAAAGAGTGGAAAGCAGAGCTTGTTACACTTCCTTTGGAGTTAAATAAAAGGGAATTGGTGCAGATAGCCGATCGGAAAAGTGAATTGGTGGTTTACGGATATTTGCCGATGATGGTATCGGCACAGTGTACAAGGAAAAGTTTTCAAGGATGCAGTTATAAATCAGGAGAATTGACACTAACGGATCGCTATCACAATGAGTTTATTATAAAAAACAGATGTAAGTTTTGCTTCAATCGAATCTATAATTGTAAACCGCTTTCTCTTTTAAGTGCAAAGCAGGAAGTGGATTTGATTGCACCTTATGCGGTACGGTTAGATTTTACAATCGAATCGGTAAAAGAAGTAACAGAGATTCTTTCTAAATTTATTCAGGCATATCGGGAGGAATTATTATTTACAGAAGAGCCTTTTTTATTTACCAGAGGACATTTTCGACGGGGGATTGAGTAACAAAAGGGAGGTAGTGGAGTATGGAAAATCTAATACAGGAACTTTCAAAATATTTAATCATCCTGCTGACAATGATATATACGTATTATTCTTTTGCTTATTATAGAAAGAAAAAAATAGCAGTTTTAAATATTTGTTTATTTTCTGTACATTTTCTTGGTTTTTTATCTTTATTTTTATCTACAGGAAATGAAAACCTGATTTTATTGTATGGGGCAGAACTCGTCTATTTGATTTTATTAGAAACGTTATTTTCTATGATTTATCCAGAGGGTTCGAAATTATTTACAAGTCTTGTTTGTATGCTGATGGTGATAGGGTTTCTTATGCTGGCAAGACTTTCTAGTGTAAAGGCAAGTAAACAGTTTTTTATTCTTTTTGTCGGAACGGTTTTTATGTTTGTAATTCCGTTTATTATGAAAAAATGGAAAGCATTAAGAAAATTTGCATGGCTTTATGGTGTTGCCGGAGTGCTTTTGCTTTCTGTAGTTTTGATTTTAGCGGAAACCAGTTATGGTGCAAAACTTTCGATTGCACTGCTGGGTATTTCGTTTCAGCCTTCCGAGTTTGTAAAAATCAGCTATGTATTTTTTATTGCTGCTATGTTTGAAGTAAGAAGTGATATAAAACAGGTGATAAAAACAGGATTTTTGGCAGCGATGCATATTTTGATTTTAGTGGCTTCTACTGATTTGGGAAGTGCGTTGATCTTTTCGTTGGTGTTTGTATTTATGGTTTATGCAGCTACAAAAAAACCAATTTATCTGTTTGGAGGATTGTTTGCAGGAGCAGGGGCTTCTTATATTGCCTATCAGATGTTTTCTCATATCCAGACTCGGGTAACGGCATGGTTAGATCCTTGGTCAGTGATTGAGAGCAAGGGATATCAGATTGCGCAGTCACTTTTTGCCATCGGAACAGGAGGATGGCTGGGAGTGGGATTAAATCAGGGATCTCCTTCACAGATTCCGGTAGTAGAAGAGGATTTTATTTTTTCGGCGATTTCTGAGGAATTGGGAGGTTTAACTGCGATCTGTGTGATTTTAATCTGTTTAGGATGTCTGCTTTTAATTCTAAATATTGCACTTCAAATGCACAGCAATTTTTACCGCTATATGGCACTTGGGCTTGCCTGTGAGTATGGAATACAGGTATTTTTAACGATTGGAGGAGCAATGAAGCTGATTCCTTCTACCGGAGTAACCATTCCGTTTGTCAGTTATGGAGGAAGTTCGATGTTAAGTTCCTTGGTGATGTATGGAATTATACAGGGGCTTTATATTTCGGAAGCAGATACTCGTATGCAAAAAAAAGAGGAGAGCAGTATAGAAAATAAGGCGGCAGGAAATCGGGAATTGTATTTGGTAATGTATCTGTTTACAGGACTGTTTGTTTTAATGCCATGTTATCTTGGGTATTTTCTTTTTACAGAAAGCAGGGAAATTATTAACAATCCTTATAATTTAAGACAGGAAAATTTTGCAAAAAAGGTGATTCGTGGTACAATCTATACGGCAGATAATCGAGTAATAGCAGAAACACAGAAAAAAGAGGACGGAACGGAAATAAGAGTATATCCGTTTGGAAATTTGTTTTCCCATGTGGCAGGGTATTCTCAGAGTGGTAAAGACGGGTTAGAAAAAGTTTATAATTTTCAGCTTTTGACCTCGGATCTTCCTGTCTATGAAAAGATTGCCAATAAGCTGAAAGAAGAAAAGGATGAAGGAAATCGGTTGATAACAACTTTAAATTATACACTTCAGACAGCGGCTTTTGAGGCGTTGGAAGGAGAAACGGGAGCAGTTGTGGTGATAGAACCGGCTACTGGGAAAATTCTTGCTATGGTTTCAAAACCAGATTATGATCCCAATCAAATCGAGGAAATCTGGGAATCTCTTTCAAACGAAGAAGAAAAACATCAGAGTTATCTGTTAAATCGTGCGACACAGGGACGCTATCCGCCCGGATCTACTTTTAAGATTTTAACAGCATTAGAGTATCTAAGGGAGTATCCCGAAGAAATTTCTAAATTTTCTTATGACTGCAAGGGCTTTTACTGGTATCAAAAAGATCAGAAAGGTGCAATCCAATGTTATCATCAAAATGCTCACGGAATACTTTCTTTTGAAATGGCATTTGCGAAGTCTTGCAATGGAGCGTTTGCTGATATTGGTTCAGAACTTTCGCCAGAACGTTTTACTGCTCTTTGTGAAGATTTTTTATTTAATCAGGATTTGCCGTTTCCTTTGTCTTATGTATCGAGTCGGTTTCATATGACAGAGGAGTCATCGTCATGGGAAATTTTACAGACGGTAATCGGGCAGGGTACAGTGGAGATGACACCGCTTCATTTGGCTATGGTGGTATCTGCTGTTGCAAATGACGGAGTGATGAGGAAACCTTATCTGGCAGATGCCATTACGGATGCACATGGAAATTTGGTGAAAAAATATCAGCCGCAGGATTATAGTGTGCCAATGACCAAAGAAGAGGCACAGCAGATAACAGAATGGATGACATTGTGTGTAACAGAGGGAACAGGGTATCGTGCTGCTTTAGATAATTATCAGGTAGCAGGAAAAACAGGTACGGCAGAATGGAATCCAGAAAAGGAGGCACATTCTTGGTTTGTCGGATTTGTGCCGGCAGAAGCACCGGAGATTGTGGTAAGTGTAATTGTAGAGGAAGGAGGAGCTGGAGGAAATAAGGCGGCTTTGATTGCAGAGAAGGTATTTGAGGCGTGGGAGTTTTTGAAATAGAAATAGGAGGACGCTAGATTCGAAAACGGTGAACCGCCTGCTGTTCCGATTTCCAAAAAGTAAGAAGTTCTAGACTTCTGCCGTTCTATTTTTCTGACCGGACAGACCGGAGCGCAATTCGCCCGCATGGCAGCCAGAACGAAATTGGCGTTTCAGATGATTCTATCTGCCATAAAACAATCGCTTCCTTAAACATATGCGGGCTAAACACGCTCCTTTTTTTTCACACACTGCATGAAAGCAGTATGTGA
>CAJUGZ010000266.1 GCA_910585855.1 uncultured Lachnospiraceae bacterium
GGTATAGGCTCCGGTAGCTTTGCAGATGGTTGCGCTTCGGTTTAATTCATGAACAATATAGTTGCAGATTGGCTCTGGATTTTCACAGATAATATTAAACGCTTTGCAGAGATTGATATTTTCAATAATTCCGTCGATTAAAAAGGATTTAATTGTAAGTCCGACAAAGGAGTATAGTGCAGTTTTAATGTCAAAAATAAAGCAGGTCAATACAATGGCAATTAAATCTGTTAAAAAAAGTGCACTGCCGATATTTGCATTGGTGTATTTTTTTAGAATCATAGCAAGTACATCTGTTCCGCCGCTGGAAGCACCAATATTAAATAAAATAGCAGATCCTAATGCCGGCAGAGCAATGGCAAAGATTAGTTCTAACATTGGCTCATCCGTAAGAGGAGATTCTAACGGAAAGATATATTCAAAAATAGTTAAAAATACAGATAGAATTAAAGTGGCATAAGTTGTTTTAATAGCAAAGGCTTTTCCAAATACAAATACTCCTAAAATCAGTAAGATAATATTTGCTATGGAAGAAAAGTCACTGGCAGAAATCGGCAGGACTTTTGCAGCGATAACAGCAAAACCAGTAACGCCGCCAAACGAAAAATGATTGGGGAATTTAAAAAAATAAACCCCGATTGCCATAATAAAGATACTAAGGGTGATAAGCAGATAGTTTTTTAATGTTTTCATTTTCAGGATACTCCTTTTGTAGATTTACCAAAATCTGGGTGTTCTAATCCATCCCTGCTTATTCTATCTGATATTTTATAAAACTACAAGAGTGAAAGTTTACAAATATTTTGTTATTTTATGTAAGACTGTTATATATAGATTGGTGACAGATTGTCTAAATTCGGTGAAACGGCAAGAGCTTTATGATACGATTCCTGCCAGTTCTCCATAGCTGAAAAAGTCAAAGTCGTCAAAGTCGTCTAGTGTCAAGGTTCGATCTACATAATATTCTAACCAGTCTAAAAAGTTCATTGTTTTTTTGGTAACTGGATGGATAAGCGGATAAATTCCGACATCATTGCAAAGATCATAGTACCAGACCGTTCCATAGGTGTCGGGATCATCTGAATTTACAATAAGTATGCTGTACATGCCACAGCCCTCATGACATAAAAAAAGAAATCCCAAATTGGTATCCTGTTCGTCTGCTTCATAGGCTTTATATTCTTCTTCGGAAAATTCTGCGATGGAAAGTGGGTGTTTTACAGTAAAAGGAAATGGTTTTTCTATTACAGTCTGCTCATAGTTGGATGATTTTTTTATGGGGTTAAAAAGTCCATAAAATGGCTGTGTGCCGCCGCCAGCTATTGTGGTAATAAAACGTCTGTAATCCGCCGGCAGAGTGATTTGATGCTTTTTTTCATAGTTGGAGATGACTTTTTCCGATAATGGTTTTTCCCACTGCGGAGGAAATTTGCCGCAGGTAAATTCGGGATGCTTTTCGGAGAGATGGTTTATTTTTTCCATAATAAAGGAGATGCGAGTGTCAATATCTATAGTGTTCATAGTTTTGTTCCTTTCTGTTTGACAGGATGATTATTTTATTTGATCCAAGCGGGGACGCTAAAATCGAAAGCAAGGTCTATTCCAAATCCGCTTGCGCTAAGGAACTGTTACAAAATAACTTACCATATTCCTTGTAGCGGACACATAAGGTGCTAAAATACAGCACCTAAGTGTCAACGGGAAAGGATGACCCTTTATAGACCTTGCTTTCGATTTCAACTGATTTTGTTAGCCGGAAAATGGTTTCGTGTTGTTATAAAATGAAACTTTTTTGTATTTTGGTATTTTATTTTTTTATGTCTATTTTTCTGGGTTTTCAGTGTTTTCTTCGTCTAGGCTTTGCATATAGGCGTGCATAGATTCTGCTACGATTTTACTGTGTGCTACAGCCTCTACAACAGTACGAGCGCCATTTACCACATCTCCAGAAGCAAAGATTCCCGGTCTGGAAGTATGTCCGGTTTCATCTGCTTCTAAAAGCCCTCTTTGTGTAGCTTTAAGCCCTTCTGTGGTATTGACAATACGGTTTTGCGGACCTTGACTGATGGAGATAATAACGCTGTTTGCAGGATAGAGTTTTTCGCTTCCTTTTATATCAGTTATGCTGCCGTCTTCTTGTTCTTCAACGTCGATAAAGATAACGCCTTCATCTGTAATTTCCAGAGGACGTTTATTGTATTCAAATTGTACGCCTTCTAATTGTGCATAGCTGAATTCATAGTCACTTGCAGCTACTTTTTTGGTAAGGGAGAAGCAGGTTAAATAAGGAGAACCTTTGCGGATAGCAGTTCTTGCTACATCCATAGCAGCATTTCCGGCTCCGATTACAATAACTCGTTCTCCTAAATGGTAGCTGTCTGGATTGTTTAAATAGTTGATGCCAAAGTGAACATGTCCAAATGTTTCACCTTTAATATGCAGTGCATTTGGTTTCCAGACACCAGTTCCGATAAAGATTGCCTTATAACCATCACGGAATAAGTCATCAATTCCGATCGCTCCTCCAATCGTAGTATTTGGACGGACTTTAATTCCTTTTAGATCAAGATGACGATATTCAATATCATCTAAGACGCTTTTCGGAAGACGAAATTCTGGAATTCCATAGCGTAAGACACCGCCAATCTTATCTTTTCCTTCAAAGATTGTAACTTGATAGCCGTAGCGTGCAAGGATAATAGCAATCGTGATTCCGGCAGGACCAGATCCGATAATTGCTACTCGTTTTCCATTTGATGGAGCAGGACCTTTTGTCATCTTGTTGGCAAAAGTAGATGAAATATAGTTCTCAATAGTAGAAAAGTGAACTGGTGCACCCTTTTTGCCAAGTACACAGTGCCCTTCACACTGTTTTTCATGATTGCAGACCAAACTGCAGACGGTGGTCAGCGGATTGTTTTCAAACAGCATTTTTCCGGCTTCGTCTAATTTATTTTCTTTTAAAAGACGAATTGCGGTAGGGATATCTGTACTGATCGGACAACCCTTTTGACATTGTGGTACTTTACACTGCAGACAACGGTTTGCTTCATCCATTACATGTAATGCCATAAATAGTTCCTCCATAAGATTAATAATTTATTTTGCTAATACTATCTTATCACTGAAAGTAAATTTGGAAAAGCATAAATTTTGTTAGTTTCTTGTCAATTAAAAAAAGAATATTTATAATTTTACACAGATTTTACAAAAATACTCCGTTGTTTTTTACAATTCGGGTATAGGATAAAAAATAGAATTTATACTATATCTTTAAAGGAGTCGAATATGGATATTTTTGATGTATTATCTATGGTGGGAGGTTTAGCGTTATTTTTATACGGGATGCATGCAATGGGAGAAGGTTTGGCAAAACTGTCCGGCGGAAAACTGGAACGTATTTTGGAAAAACTAACCTCTTCTCCAATAAAGGGAGTACTGCTTGGTGCAGCCGTAACGGCAGTGATTCAGTCTTCCTCTGCTACAACCGTTATGGTGGTAGGATTTGTTAATTCCGGGATTATGAGGCTTTCTCAGGCAATTAATATTATTATGGGGGCGAATGTAGGAACAACGATTACTTCTTGGGTACTGAGTTTGTCAGGAGTAGAAGGAGATAGTTTTTGGATACAGATTTTAAAGCCCACATCATTTTCACCAATATTGGCACTGATAGGAGTATGTTTTTTATTATTTACCAAAAATGCAAAAAAACAGGATATTGGAACAATTTTGGTAGGCTTTGCCGTTTTAATGACTGGAATGGATACCATGAGTGCTGCTGTAAAGCCGTTGGCGGATGTGCCGGAGTTTACCAGTCTGTTTACGGTATTTTCCAATCCGATTCTTGGATTATTAGCCGGGGCAGTTTTAACAGCAGTGATTCAAAGTTCTTCTGCTTCAGTTGGTATTTTGCAGGCACTTTGTGTTACCGGAGCAATTCATTACGATACGGCACTGCCGATTATTATGGGACAAAATATTGGTACTTGTATTACAGCGCTTCTTTCTGGAATCGGTGCTACCAAAAATGCAAAGAGGGCAAGTGTTGTACATTTATATTTTAATTTAATTGGTACAACAATTTTTATGAGTGTTTTTTATCTGTGCAATGCAATCTTTCAATTTTCATTTTTAGAACAGGCAGCAGGAGCGGCGGGAATTGCTTTTATTCATAGTGTATTTAATATAACGGCAACTTTGATTTTACTTCCGTTTTCAAAGTTATTGGAAAGATTGGCTTATCTGACCATTCGGGACGGAAAAGAGGAGGCAGCGATAAATACAGAAGAATTTCAGCTTTTGGATGTGCGTTTTTTAGAAAAACCTTCTTTTGCAGTACAACAGTGTAAAGCGGTTGCGGCAAGGATGGCAGAACTTTCCAAAGAAGCAATTTTTCTGGCATTGGATATGCTGCAGTCCTATCAAAGCGAAAAGTTTGAACAAGTCTGTCAGATGGAGGAATATGTCGATCGTTATGAGGATGAGCTTGGCACATATCTGGTACGATTGAGCAGCAGAAATTTAACAGAAAAGGACAGCCGTACCATTTCTATGCTGCTGCATTGTATTGGTGATTTTGAAAGAATTTCAGATCATGCGATTAATATTTCAGAAGCAGCAAAGGAAATGAACGATAAGGGAATGAAGTTTTCGGAAGATGCCGTAAAAGAGATTCAGGTATTTGCAGAGGCGATTCGTGAAATTGTAGAAAAGGCGGTAACTGTATTTGTAACAGATGATGTGGCTATGGCAAGATTGGTAGAGCCATTGGAAGAGGTGGTAGACAATTTAAATATTGAGATGAAATCAAGACATATTACCCGGCTTCGAGAGGGAAAATGTACGATTGAAATGGGCTTTATTTTATCGGATCTGACGACAAATTATGAACGAGTTGCCGATCACTGTTCGAATATTGCGGTCTGTCTGATACAGATTCATGCAAACGGATTTGATATGCATAGTTATCTGGATACATTAAATAAAGGAGAAAATACTGTATTTCGTGAAAAATATCTTTCCTATAAAGCAAAATATATGCTACCATAGAAAAGGGGATCAGAAAAAAGAAATATGGCAGGGTATAGGACAGAATAAAAAGGTTGGGAGAAAAAAGCTGGGATAAAAAGGCTGGAATAGAGAGGATGCAGCTATAATGGCAGTAATATATGTAGTGGAGGATGACTGCAACATTCGTGAAATCGAAACATTTTCATTAAAAAACAGCGGATATACCGTGGAAAGTTTTGCATGTGCCAAGGAGTTTTACAGACAACTTGATCTGGCACTTCCAAATTTAATTTTATTAGATGTAATGCTTCCTGATGAAGACGGGCTTTCTATTGTAAAAAGACTGCGGACACGTTTTGATACAAAGAAAATTCCGATAATTTTAGTAACAGCAAAAACATCTGAACTGGATAAGGTAAAAGGACTTGATATTGGGGCGGATGACTATATTACCAAGCCGTTTGGAGTAATGGAATTGATTTCTAGAGTGAAAGCGATGCTTCGGCGAAGTATGGACGGGATGGAAGAGGAATCTGCTGTGAAAATGCAGATTGGTGATATTGTAATGGATCGGGGACGTCATGCGGTATATGTAAAGGGTGAGGTCTGCGAACTGACTTATAAAGAGTATGAACTATTGAAACTTTTAATTAAAAATGCAGGAATGGTAATGCCTAGGGAAGTGATAATGGATCGGGTTTGGGGAACGGATTTTGAGGGGGAATCTCGTACATTGGATATGCATATCAAAACTCTTCGACAAAAGTTAAGGGAGTCTGGAGGATGCATTAAAACGGTTCGAAATGTTGGATATATCATAGAAAAAGGATAGAATGGCTTGGAAAGAACAGTTAGTTACTTATTCGCTAAAGGTAGGATATGGAGAGAGGGGATGCAAGAGGATGTTAGAGGATACCAGAGGACGCCAGATTCGAAAATGGTGGGCAGCCTGCTGTTCCGGTTTCCAAAAAGC
>CAJUGZ010000267.1 GCA_910585855.1 uncultured Lachnospiraceae bacterium
TTTTTGAAAAAAAGTTGAAATATTGCAGAAAGTCCTTTTAAAATCGGAGAAAATTGTATATAATGTGAAAAGATACTGGTGGATACTGGTAGAATTACAGATTTGATACAAGAATACGAACAGATATTCGTAAATACCGTTTGACAGAAGCAGACAAAATAGCGGGAAAAATTGTTTTGTCTGTGAGAAAGAGAGAAAGGAGAACATGTAATATGTTATCAACTGATATAGGAATTGATTTAGGGACGGCAAGCATCCTAGTTTATGTAAGAGGAAAGGGAGTTGTATTGAAAGAGCCGTCCGTAGTGGCGTTTGATAAAGATACAAATAAAATTCGGGCGATTGGAGAGGAAGCTCGTTTGATGATTGGACGAACACCGGGAAATATTGTGGCAGTTCGGCCGCTTCGGCAGGGAGTTATTTCTGATTATACCGTGACGGAGAAGATGTTAAAGCATTTTATTCGGAAGGCACTTGGGAAGAGGACATTAAAGAAACCTCGGATTAGTGTTTGTGTGCCAAGCGGAGTAACAGAGGTAGAAAAGAAGGCAGTGGAGGATGCTACTTATCAGGTGGGAGCTCGTGAGGTTGCTATTATTGAAGAGCCGATTGCAGCAGCGATTGGTGCGGGAATTGATATTTCAAAGCCTTGCGGAAATATGATTGTGGATATTGGCGGCGGAACAACGGATATAGCTGTAATTTCTTTGGGCGGAACAGTGGTAAGCACTTCGATTAAGATTGCCGGAGATGATTTTGATGAGGCGATTGTGCGCTATATGCGTAAAAAACATAATCTTTTGATTGGAGAGCGTACGGCGGAGGATATTAAGATTAAGATTGGATCAGCTTATAAAAGAGCGGAAGTGGCTACTATGGATGTGCGGGGGCGAAATTTAGTAACTGGGCTTCCTAAGACAATTACAGTGACTTCAGAGGAAACGGAAGAGGCTTTGCGTGAGGCAACGGCACAGATTGTAGAGGCAGTACACAGTGTATTGGAGAAGACACCGCCGGAACTGGCAGCGGATATTGCAGATCGGGGGATTGTTTTAACCGGAGGCGGCTGCCTTTTGCAGGGATTAGAGGAACTGATTGAGGAGAAGACAGGTATTAATACGATGACTGCGGAAGAGCCTATGACAGCCGTAGCGATTGGGACAGGAAAATTTATTGAGTTTTTAAGTGGAAAAAGGGATGAATAACAGGCAGCATTTGCAAAAAACAGGGCAGATGCAGGGCAGAGGAGAACAATTATGGTAAGAGGATTATATACGGCTTATACAGGGATGCTGAATCAGCAGCATAGAATGGATACCATTACAAATAATCTTGCAAATTCGGCTACAACAGGCTATAAAAAAGAAGGAGCAACAGCACAGGCATTTGATGATATGTTGATTACAAAATTAAGGGATAGTTCGGAAGGATTTTGGGATCGTAAGATTGGACCAACTACACTTGGAGTAAAAATTGGTGAGAATTTTACGGACTATACACAGGGATCGTTGAAAACGACAGACAATACTTTGGATGTGGCGATTGCGGGAGATGGATTTTTTGAAATCTCTTTTAAAAATAAAGCTGGAGTAGAGTCTTTGAAATATACAAGGGACGGTTCGTTTGCACTGACAAAAGAAGGCTGGTTAGTGACAAAAGACGGAGATTTTTTACAGGGTATGAATGGAAATATTCAGTTAGATACCAAGGCAGAGATTGAGATTGATACGACAGGACGGATTCTTGAGAATGGAAAAGCGGTCGATCAGATTAAGTTGGTAGATTTTGAAGATTATAATTATCTGAGAAAGTATGGAGAAAATATGTATGCTCCGATAGAGGGAGCGGTACAAAAAGAAGCGAATGCTTCCCTTCGTCAGGGGTATTTGGAACAGTCGAATGTCAATGTCATTTCGGAAATGGTAGAGATGATTACCATTGCAAGAGCTTATGAAGCAAATCAGAAGTTTATACAGACAGCGGATGATACCCTTTCGAAAGATGTTACTTTGGGTGCTTTATAGGATTTGGGATGAGAGGAGAATAAAACAATGATGCGTTCATTATGGACTGCTGCTTCCGGTATGAGAACACAGCAGACGACAATTGATGTAATTGCAAATAATCTTGCAAATGTAAATACGACTTCTTATAAAAGAGAGGCGGCAGAATTTAAGTCTTTGCTGTATCAAACGATTCAGACAAAGACAACAACTGCAAACGGAGAGCAGAAACCGATTGATGCACAGGTTGGACTTGGTGTGCGAAATTCTTCTATTTCAACTGCTTTTCGGCAGGGACCAGTTCAGCCAAGTGACGGAGTTTGGGATTTTGCGATTCAGGGAAACGGATTTTTCCGTGTAAGAGGGGAAGACGGAGAAGTATATTATACCAGAACAGGAAAGTTTCAGATGGCGATTGGAACGAATGGAACGGTACTTGCTACGGCAGAAGGGCTTCCGGTTTTAGATACCAATGGAGCTTCTATTTTATTTGATTCTTCGATTGATACAGCAAAACTGATTATTACGGAGGATGGAAGATTTTGTTATCCTGATGAAGAGAATAATCCAAAGCCGTTAGGAGTACAGATGGGACTGGTGCAGTTTACAAATCCAGCAGGTTTGATTAAGACGGGGGATAGTATGTATCAGGTGTCTGAAGCTTCCGGCGATCCAGTGTTAGAAACTTCAGGAAATGTAAAGAAGAGCAGAATTTCTCAGGGCTATCTGGAAGCTTCTAATGTGCAGGTAGTGGATGAGATGGTAGATATGATTATTGCACAGCGTGCCTATGAAATGAATTCAAAAGCAATTACAACTTCGGATGAAATGCTGGGACAGGCAAATCAGCTGAAGCGTTAAGGAGGGAAAAAGGATGTCGGCAGTAGATAGTTTAACAGGATATGGAACATCTTATCTTGATACGGTCAAACAAAATAGTGTTTCTTCTGCTGAAAATGCAGCATCTAAGGATTATAGTTCTGCTACAGACGGACAGTTGATGGATGCCTGTAAAGAATTTGAAACCTACTTTTTAGAACAAATGTTTAAGTCCATGCGGGCAACGATACATAAAGAAGAATCTTCGGAGTCTTCTTATACAGATATGTTTGAAGATAATTTATATCAGGAGTATGCGAAAAATGCTGCGGATTCCGGGCAGTTGGGATTGGCGCAGATGCTGTATGAACAGATGAAAAGGACTTATGAATTAGAATAAAAATAGGTGCAGGGAAAATAGAAAAAGGGCAGTGTCGAATTGGAAAATTCTGACAGTGCCCGTGTTTGTATATTATACGAAGCGTCGAAAAGACTGACGCTAAGTATACTAATATGCACACAGCCGCATATAAGGAAATTTGCCGTTTTGCGGCTGGCGCAACTGCACGGTAAATCTTTTTGCCGTGCAGTATAGAAAAAAATCGTTTGCATTAGTTGGGAGTGAACATGGCGGTAGTAGAAGGATATGTAGAAAAAATTGTATTTCGCAACAGTGACAATGGCTATACAGTATTTCATCTTTCTTCGAATGGAGAAGAAATTACCTGTGTGGGAACATTCCAGCTGATTGCAGAGGGAGAATGTTTAGAGATACAGGGCGAATTTACCACACATTCTCTTTATGGAGAGCAGCTTCGAGTAGAAACCTATGAAGTAAAAGTACCAGAGGATACCATCGCAATCGAACGCTATCTTGGTTCTGGTGCAATCAAAGGGCTTGGAGCGGTAATGGCCGCACGAATTGTAAAACGTTTTAAAAAGGATACGTTTCGAATTATTGAGGAAGAACCAGAACGGCTGGCAGAGATAAAAGGAATTAGTGAAAAGAAAGCAAGGGAGATAGCTGAACAGATGGAAGAAAAAAAGGATATGCGTAAGGCAATGATTTTTCTTCAGGAATATGGGATTGGCTCTGCACTTGCGGTAAAGATTTATAACCAGTATGGACCAGAGGTTTATCGAGTGCTAAAACAAAATCCTTATCAATTAGCGGATGATATTAAGGGAGTGGGATTTCGGATTGCTGACGAGATTGCGATTCGTGCAGGAATTCATGCCAACTCGGATTTTCGGATTCGCAGCGGGATTTTATATGCACTGTTTCGGGCAACCGGAGCAGGGCATGTTTATCTGCCGTTTGAGCAGCTATTTCAAATTACGAAGGATTTGCTGGGAATTGAACTGCTTTCGATTGAACAGCATGTAATGGATTTGGCGATTGACAAACGGGTAGTGATGAAGGAAAAAGATGGACAGAAGCTGGTATATGGTGCTGCTTATTACTATATGGAATTAAATGTGGCAAGGATGCTGTATGATTTGGATTTAAAGACAGAGGCAGAAGAAGCCGCTGTCTATCGAAAGCTGAAAAGTATTGAAACGGAAATAGGAACAGAACTAGATGAGATGCAGAGGAAAGCAGTCTATGAATCGGTAAAAAATGGTCTGTTTATTTTGACCGGAGGACCGGGTACCGGAAAGACTACAACGATTAATGTAATGATCCGATATTTTGAATCGCAGGGATTGGAAATTTTGCTGGCTGCACCAACTGGACGGGCAGCAAAGCGGATGACGGAGGCGACTGGATGTGAAGCAAAGACGATTCATCGGATGTTGGAACTAAATGGCGGAGCGGATGAAGGGCATACAGCAGTATTTGAAAGAAACGAACAAAATCCGTTGGAAACGGATGTGATTATTATAGATGAAATGTCTATGGTAGATATCAGTTTGATGAATGCATTGTTAAAGGCAGTTATGATAGGGACACGTTTAATTTTGGTTGGAGATGTCAACCAGCTTCCCAGTGTCGGACCGGGGAATGTATTAAGGGATATGATTGCTTCAGGGCAGTTTCCGGTTGTCAGTTTAAAAAAGATTTTTCGTCAGGCAACACAGAGTGATATTGTAGTAAATGCACATAAGATTAACGAAGGGATTCCGGTTATGTTGGATAATAAAAGCAAAGATTTTCTTTTTTTAAAGCGGGATGATGCCAATATGATTATCAGTGCAGTGATTACGCTGATACAAAAAAAGCTGCCTAATTATGTTAATGCAAAGGAATCCGAAATACAGGTGTTGACGCCTATGCGAAAGGGACTGCTGGGGGTAGAGCGGTTAAATAATATTTTGCAGGAGTATTTAAATCCGCCTGCACCGGAAAAAATAGAAAAAGAATTTGGAAGTATAAAATACCGGGAAGGCGATAAGGTAATGCAGATTAAAAATAATTATCAAATGGAGTGGGAGATTCGAAATAAAAGCGGGTTCTGTTTAGAACAAGGGCTTGGGATTTTTAACGGGGATATGGGAATTGTACGGGAGATTAATATTTTTGCCGAACAGATGACAGTGGAGTTTGATGAGGGACGATTTGTAGAGTATAGTTTTAAACAGATAGAGGAGTTAGAGCTTGCCTATGCGATTACAATTCATAAATCACAGGGGAGCGAGTATCCGGCTGTGGTGCTTCCTCTTTTAAATGGACCGCAGATGTTGATGAGCCGTAATCTTTTGTATACGGCGGTGACTCGGGCGAAAAAGTGTGTGTGTTTGGTGGGGAGTAAGGATACCTTTTATGAGATGGCAGGGAATGAGAGGGAGCAGATGAGGTATTCTGGGCTGCAAGATAGGATACTTGAAATTGTGAAGGGGGGATACTAGAAGGACGCTAGATTCGAAAACGGTGGGCAGTCTGCTGTTCCGGTTTCCAAAAAGCAAGAAGTTCTAAGACTTCTGCCTTTTCTTTTATCCAACCGAACAGACCGGGGCGCAATTCGCCCTTATGGCAGCCAAAATGGAACTGATGTAAGGAAGGGGTTTTCCAGCCATAAGACTACCTCTTTCCTAACATCCGGGCTAAACACGCCCCTTTTTTTTCACACCCTGCATGGGAGCAGGATGTG
>CAJUGZ010000268.1 GCA_910585855.1 uncultured Lachnospiraceae bacterium
CACTTAGGCACGGTATTGCTGTGTTTTAGTGCCTTATGTGTCCGCTATGAAAATAAAAAATGCTAAGTGCAAGCGGGCTCGGAGCAGACCTTCTTTAAGATTTCGGCGTCAGGATATCCAGTAAAATAGCAGGGTTTGACTGGTGATTCGAACAAATGGTCGAAAAAATTATTAAAATATCGTAAATTTACTGGAAAAAAAGAAAAGGTTGTGGTAGAGTAAGTTAGAATCTCCTTCAAATGGTGTAAAAGGAGGAAAGAAAAAGGAAAGGAAGATAAGAAAGTGGGATCTAAGGATACTTATAATGCGCAGAATATAACCGTGTTAGAGGGATTAGAAGCTGTAAGAAAGCGACCGGGTATGTATATTGGAAGTATATCGGTAAAAGGGCTGAATCATTTGATTTATGAAATTGTAGATAATGCAGTGGATGAACATTTAAACGGATATTGTGATTCTATTTGGGTGACATTGGAAAAAGACGGTTCAGCTACGATAAGGGATAATGGACGTGGAGTTCCGGTAGATATGCATCCAAAAGGGCTTCCGGCAGCAAGGATTGTCTATACGACGCTCCATGCAGGAGGGAAGTTTGGGGACGGGGCTTATAAGACCAGCGGCGGTCTGCATGGAGTGGGTTCTTCTGTAGTAAATGCTTTGTCTGCTTATATGGATGTTAAGGTTTTTAAGGATGGCGGGATTCATCATGATCGTTATGAAAGAGGTGTTCCTGTGGTGGAATTGGTAGACGGGCTGCTGCCGGTTATCGGAAAGACAAAACAAACAGGGACACTGATTAATTTTTTGCCGGATGAGGAAATTTTTGAGAAAATTCGTTTTAAGGCGGATGCAGTGAAAAGTCGTCTTCATGAAACGGCTTATTTGAATCCTGAATTGACGATTTATTTTGAAAATAAGCGTTTGGGAGAGGAGGAAAAGGCGGTATTTCATGAGGAGGAAGGGATTCGTGGATTTGTGCGTGCTTTAAATGAAGGAAAGGAAGTGATTCACGATGTAATTGCTTTTCATGGGGAGTTAGAGCAGATTGTAGTGGATGTGGCTTTTCAGTATATCAATGACTTTCAGGAAAATATTTTGGGATTTTGCAATAATATTTATACGCAGGAGGGCGGAACACATTTAACTGGATTTAAGACTAGTTTTACGACTGTGATTAATAGTTATGCAAGGGAACTTGGTATTTTAAAGGAGAAGGATGCAAATTTTACTGGGGCAGATGTGCGGAATGGGATGACGGCAGTGGTGTCGATTAAGCATCCTGATCCAAGATTTGAGGGGCAGACAAAGACGAAGTTAGATAACCCGGATGCGACAAAGGCGGCTTCACAGATTACCAGTGAAGAGCTGCAGTTGTTTTTTGATAAGAATTTGGAGATTTTGAAAAATGTGATTGGCTGTGCGGAAAAGTCGGCGAAGATTCGGAAAGCGGAAGAAAAGGCACGGACAAATATGCTGACGAAGCCGAAGTTTTCATTTGATTCGAATGGAAAGCTGGCAAATTGTGAGAGTAAGGATGCTTCAAAGTGTGAGATTTTTATTGTGGAGGGGGATTCTGCAGGGGGATCGGCAAAGATGGCGAGAAATCGGCTCTATCAGGCAATTTTGCCGATTCGGGGAAAGATTTTAAATGTTGAGAAAGCGACTATGGATAAAGTGCTTGCCAATGCAGAGATTCAGACTATGATACTAGCGTTTGGATGCGGATTTTCGGAAGGGTATGGAAATGATTTTGATATTTCTAAGCTGCGGTATGATAAGATTATTATTATGGCAGATGCGGATGTGGATGGGGCGCATATTTGTACATTATTGCTGACTTTGTTTTATCGGTTTATGCCGGAATTGATTTATGAAGGACATGTCTATATTGCTATGCCGCCGCTTTATAAGGCAGTGCCTCAGAGAGGGGCAGAAGAATATCTCTATGATGATAAGGCATTGGAAAAGTATCGGAAAACACATAAAAATTTTGTTTTGCAGCGGTATAAGGGGCTTGGAGAAATGGATGCGGCACAGCTTTGGGAAACGACTTTAAACCCGGAAACACGGATTTTAAAACGGGTGGAGATTGAGGATGGAAAGATGGCGTCGGATGTGACTTCTGTACTTATGGGCAATGATGTGCCGCCTCGCAGGGAGTTTATTTATAATCATGCCAGGGAGGCGGAGATTGATGCTTGAAGGGGGACGTTGAAAGTTAAAGGGAGGTAGTGGTGGAATTGTTGGGTTATATTGGAAGGTTTTGGGGATAAGGAGTTTGGGATGTTAGATTAGATGGATAGATAGAGAGGAAGAAAAATTATGGCTGAGCAGATTATTAGTACAGAGTTTGCTGATGTTATGCAGAAAAGTTTTGTGGATTATGCGATGAGTGTGATTACTGCCCGGGCTGTTCCAGATGTTCGGGACGGGCTGAAGCCGGTGCAGCGCAGGGTTTTGTATGCTATGCATGAATTGGGGTTAAATTTTGATAAGCCGCATAGGAAGTCGGCTAGAATTGTGGGAGATACGATGGGAAAGTATCATCCTCATGGAGATAGTTCGATTTATGAGGCTCTTGTTGTGATGGAGCAGGATTTTAAGAAGGGGATGGCTTTGATTGACGGGCATGGCAATTTTGGGTCGATTGAAGGGGATTCTGCGGCGGCTATGCGTTATACAGAGGCTCGGTTAAAGAAGTTTACACAAGAGGTTTATTTGAAGGATTTGGATAAGGATGTCATTAATTTTTTGCCCAATTTTGATGAAACGGAGCGAGAGCCGGAGGTGCTGCCGGTTCGTGTGCCGAATATTTTGGTGAATGGTGCGGACGGGATTGCGGTTGGAATGGTGACTTCGATTCCGCCTCATAATCTTGGAGAAGTGATTTCGGCAGTGGAGGCTTTTATTGATAATAACGAGATTCGGACGGAGGAATTGATGGAACGGATGAAAGGACCGGATTTTCCTACCGGGGGGATTGTGATTAATCAGAATGAGCTGGCGGAGATTTATGAGAAAGGCTGTGGGAAGATTAAGATTCGAGGAAAGATTGAGTTTGAACCGGCAAAGAAAAAGACGGAGCGGGATAAACTGGTGATTACAGAGATTCCTTATACGTTGATTGGAAGTAATTTGGGGAAGCTTCTTGCTGATATTGCGGCATTGGTGGAAACAAAGAAGACGACGGACATTGTGGATATTTTAAATCAGAGTTCCAAAGAGGGGCTTCGGATTGTGTTGGAATTAAAGAAGAATACCGATGTAGAGAAGCTGACCAACCTGCTTTATAAGAAGACAAAGTTGGAGGATACTTTTGGAGTAAATATGCTGGTGATTGTGGATGGAAAGCCGGAGAGGTTAGGGATTCGGGATATTCTTCGGCATCATTTGGATTTTCAGATTGAGCTGACTTCTAGAAAGTATCAGTATCTTTTGAAAAAGGAATTAGAGAAAAAAGAGATAAAAGAAGGGTTGATTCGTGCCTATGACATTTTGGATCTGATTATTGAGATTATACGGGGAAGCCGTTCGATAAAAGATGTAAAGAAGTGTCTGGTGGAAGGGGATACCAGCAAGATTCAGTTTCGAAAACAAGTTTCGCAAAAGGCAGCGGCAAAGCTGAATTTTACAGATGCACAGGCAACTGCGATTTTGGAGCTTCGGCTGCAGAAATTGGTTGGGTTAGAGATTCAGGCATTGGAAAAGGAATATAAGCAGATTTTAAAAAATATTGCTTGTTATACGGATATTTTGGAGAATCATAGTTCCATGCTTCGTGTGATTAAAAGAGATTTAGAGGCGATTCGAAAGGAATTTTCTTTGGATAGAAAGACGGAGATTTTAAATGCACAGGCAGCAGTCTATGAGGAAGCACCGATTGCAGAGCAGGAGATTGTTTTTACAATGGATCGGTTTGGATATGCAAAGACAATGGATCTTTCGGTTTATGAAAGAAACAGCGAAACAATAGAGCAGGAAAATAAATATGTATTTCGCTGTATGAATACCGATCGGATTTGTATTTTTACGGATACTGGAAGTATGCATCAGATTAAAATGTTAGATATTCCTTCTGGGAAGCTGAGGGATAAAGGACAGCCGATCGATAATCTTGGGAATTATTCCAGTGCGGGGGAGTCGATTGTCGGGATTTTTACATTTTCTTATATTCGGGAAAAACAGCTTTTTTTTGCCACAAAACGTGGAATGGTAAAATTAGTGGATGCGGCTGAATTTGATGTAAATCGAAAAACGGTGCTGGCTACAAAATTAGAGGAACAGGATGCTTTGGTTTGTGTATCTCCGATTTTGGAAGGAGAAAATGAAGTTTTGCTGTGTTCTCATGATGGGTATTTTTTGCGGTTTTTATTGGAGGAAGTGCCAAAGAAGAAAAAGAGCGCACTTGGTGTACATGGAATTCGGTTAGGAGAAAAGGATTTTTTAGAGCAGAGTTGTTTATTAAAAGACGGACAGGAAGAATTTGCATTTCGGAATCGGATGCTGGCAGTTTCAAGGGTAAAGCAGGCAAAACGAGAGGAAAAAGGAAGTAAACTTCGGTTATCAGTATAAAAAATATAGATATAAATAAAAAACGGTGGAGGTTATATTGTGAAAAAAGTTGGAAATAAATGGATGAAATTTCTTTGCATGGTATTGATTTTATCTGGATGTGGCGGGAAACAGCCAAAATCAACGGAAGCGACAGGAGCGGATCAGGTTTTAAAAAATGGACAAGAAGTTATAACAGAGTATGCCGAACAAGGAAGTTTGGAGTCGAAAGCGGATACAGAGGATCAGGAGTATGGAGGGGAGGTTTCTTATCCGGTTACGATTGCCAGTACAAATGGAGAAGAGCTGATTTTAGAATCAGAGCCTTTGCGGATCGTTTCTTTAGGACCGAATATAACGGAATTGATTTATTCTTTTGGAGTAGAAGAAAAGCTGGTTGGAAGGACGGAATACTGTGATTATCCGCTGGAAGTACTTGCTTTAGATACGGTTGGTACACTGTTTACGCCGGATATAGAAAAAATTTTAAGTTTAGAACCAGATTTGGTAATTGCTTCTACTCTTTTTCAGGAGGAGTCAAGAAAACAGCTTACAGAACTTGGGGTTTCAGTGTTGGTTTTGCAGGAGGAGAGCAGATTTGACGGAGTTTATCAAATGATCCGTACACTTGGAACGGCTTTTAACCGGGAAAAGAAAGCTTTAGAAATTGTGGATGATATGCAGAGAAGGATGGATGCAGTGAGGGAAACGATAAAAGATAGGACGCCGGTTTCAGTTTATTATGTGGTTGGTTTTGGGGACAGTGGGGATTATACGGCTGGCAGAGATACGTTTATAGATGAGATTTTAACTATGGCAGGCGGGCAGAATGTGGCAGAAGACGTGCAGGGGTGGTCTTATTCGGTAGAGCGGCTTTTAGAAGCAGATCCCGATGTAGTGATACTTTCTGAAGCGGATTATGATGGGTTTGTGGAAACGATGCCTTATTCGGAATTGTCAGCAGTAAAAAACGGACGAGTTTATACGATTGATGTAAATATGCTGGATCGGCAGGGGACTCGGAATGTGGAGGCTGTGGAGGAGATTGCTCGGATGCTTTATCCTGATTTGTTTTCTTGAGGCTTTTATTTGGGAGTGGGATTCCAGAGGACGCCAGATTCGAAAACGATGGGCAGACTGCTGTTTTGGTTTCCAAAAAGTAAGAAGTTCTAAGACTTCTGCATTTTAGCGCATCCAACCAGACAGACCGGGGCGCAATTCGCCCTCATTTCAGCCGAAACGAAACGGGTGTAAGGAAGGATTTTATCGGCTGTAAGATAGCCGCTTTCTTATCATCCGGGCTAAACACGCCCCTTTTTTTTCACACCCTGCATAGA
>CAJUGZ010000269.1 GCA_910585855.1 uncultured Lachnospiraceae bacterium
GCAGAAGTCTTAGAACTTCTTACTTTTTGGAAACGTGGAACAGCAGGCGGTTCACCATTTTCGAATCTGGCGTCCTCATTGGGATGAATTTTTAAAGAAATTGTTTTAGGAAAGGAAACGCAGAAATTCGAAGGGAAGTCTGCATCCTTTATTAAAAAGTTATAAACTGACGTAAAAATTTAGTGACAGCGGGACAAAAATGTATTATACTGGTAAAAGATTGTAATAGGGTTAGCATTAGGGTGAATTATTAGTACTAGAAAGTAGGAGGGATTATTTTATGGGTCTTTTTGGAAAAGAGTTCGCAAATGTTGTGGAATGGAATGAAAGTCGGGACAATGTTTTATTCTGGAAATGGGATAATAATGAGATTAAAAGAGGAAGCCGTTTAATTGTTCGTCCGGGGCAGAATGCGATTTTTTTATATAATGGAAAAGTAGAGGGCGTTCGTGATGAAGAGGGAAGTTTTGATATTGAAAATGATATTATTCCTTTTTTATCGACTTTAAAGGGGTTTAAGTTTGGATTTAACAGTGGGCTTCGGGCGGAAGTTTTGTTTATTAATACAAAGGAGTTTACGGAGAAGTGGGGAACAAAGAGTGAGATTAATATTCCGGCAGAAGGTTTGAATTTGCCGGGAGGTCTTCCGGTTCGGGCTTTTGGAACATTTAGTTTTAAAATTGATGATTATGAGGCAATGATTAATAAAGTAGCTGGAATTAAAAGAGAGTATACTACATTGGATGTAAAGGAACGGGTAGTTTCGAAATTAGATCAGCTTTTGATGAAATGGATTGTAAAAGAAGGGAAGAATTTAAGCAATTTAATGGTCAATGCAGATATGATTTCGGCAGGAATTTGTGAAGATTTAAATTTGGAGATGGAGAAAATCGGGATTCTTATTACAGATTTTAGTTTCCAAAATATTAGTTATCCAGAAGAAGTACAGAAGATGATAAAGAAGGCAGCTTCTCAGAGTATGATGGGTGATTTAGATCGTTATCAAAGGATGACGGTTATTGATTCTATGGCGAGTGGAAAAGGAGCAGGCGGTTCGGCAGCGGATATGGCACAGGCTATGGCAGGGATGCAGATGGGAATGGCTATGGCAAATCAGATGGCACAGACTATGGGAGGAATGACAGGAACACAGGGACAGGCTATGCCAGTTCAGGGGACAGGGAATAAGCCGAATTTTTGTCCGAACTGCGGGACAAAGACAGGTGGCGGAAATTTCTGTTCAAATTGTGGAACAAAGTTGGTGTAAAAATGAATAGTTATGACAGTTTAAATGAAAAGCAGAAGGAAGCTGTTTTTCAGACAGAAGGACCGGTTTTGATTTTGGCAGGTGCCGGTTCTGGAAAAACACGAGTATTGATCCATCGAATTGCTTATTTGGTTCAGGAAAAGGGAGTGAATCCTTGGAATATTTTGGCGATTACTTTTACAAATAAGGCAGCACAGGAGATGCGGGATCGGGTAGAGAAATTAGAGCAGGCAGAACAGGAACAAAGTATTGGTTTAGGGCTGAATCGTATTTGGGTGAGTACGTTTCATTCTGCTTGTGTACGAATTTTGCGGCGTTATATAGAGCGGCTGGGTTTTACGTCAAAATTTGCTATTTATGATATGGAAGATCAGAGAACTGTGATCAAAGAAGTCTGTAAACGATGTGAGATTGATACAAGAGAGATCAAAGAAAGAATGGTGCTTTCTGCGATTTCTAAGGCAAAAAGTCAGATGATTTCTGTGGAAGAATATAAAAAGAATACAGGCGGGGAGATCTATCACAAAAAGATTGCTATGGCTTATCAGGAGTATCAGGATCAGCTTAAGAAAAATAATGCATTGGATTTTGATGATTTACTTTGCAAAACGGTGGAATTGTTTGAAAAAGAACCAGATGTACTGAAACAGTATCAGGAGCGTTTTCAGTATATTATGGTAGATGAATATCAGGATACGAATTTTGCGCAGTTTCGGTTGATTTATTTATTGAGCAAGGAAAGACAAAATATCTGTGTGGTAGGGGATGATGATCAGTCGATCTATCGTTTTCGTGGAGCAGATATTAAAAATATTTTAGGGTTTGAGGAAAGTTATCCAAAGGCAGCAGTGATTAAATTAGAGCAGAATTACCGTTCTTCGAAAACGATTTTAGAGGCGGCAAATCAGGTTATACGAAATAATAAAGGGCGTAAGGATAAGACGCTTTGGACAGAAAGGGATGCTGGAGAGAAGATTTGTCTGCTGCCGTGTGAAAATGGATATGAGGAAGCAGAGGGTGTGGTTTATGAGATTCAAAGCCGGGTGCAGGCGGGAGAGTTAGAGTATAAGGATTGTGCAGTACTCTATCGGACAAATGCGCAATCTCGTATTTTAGAGGAACAGTTTATAAGAGAAAATGTGCCTTATCGAATATTTGGCGGCATTAATTTTTATGCCCGTAAGGAGATTAAGGATCTGTTGGCTTATCTGTCGGTGATAGAGAGTGGTATGGATGATCTTTCTGTAAAGCGGATTATCAATGTACCAAGACGTGGTATAGGTATGGCTTCGATTGAACGGGTACAGGAGTTTGCTGATTCGCAGGGAATTTGTTTTTTTGACGCTCTATGCAGGGCAAAAGAGGTTTCGACATTAAAACGTGCAGCGGGAAAGTTAGAGGCATTTGTTCAAATGATTCAGTCGTTTCGCAGTAATATAGGCAGGATATCACTTCAGGCGATTTTAGAGGATGTAATTGAAACGGTTCATTATCGGGCGGAATTGGATGGAGAGGAAGAAGAAGTCGAAGCAAAAAATCAAAATATTGATGAATTGATCAGTAAAGTTGCGGAGTATGAAAAAAGGACAAGGAATCCTTCTCTGGGTGAGTTTTTAGAGGAAGTGGCATTGATGACAGATATTGATGAATTAAACGAAACAAAAAATTATGTAGCTTTGATGACACTGCACAATGCAAAAGGATTGGAGTTTCCAAAGGTGTTTTTATGCGGAATGGAGGAAGGAGTGTTCCCGAGTTATATCAGTCTTTCTTCTGGAAATCCAATGGATTTAGAGGAAGAAAGGCGGCTTTGTTATGTAGGAATTACCCGAGCAAAGAAAAGCCTTACGGTTTCTTTTGCTAGCCAGAGGATGCTTCGGGGGGAAACACAGTATTATCTGCCTTCTCGTTTTTTAAAAGAAATTTCATTTACACTGTTTCAGAAGTTTGTACCTATGGTGCGAAAGACAGAAAAAACAGATTTATTTGCAGACAGACCAAAGCAGCAGTTTGGAATCGAGAGAAAAGAGCTGTTGGAGTATCAGACAGGAGATACGGTATGGCATCAGCGATACGGAAAGGGGGTTGTAGAGGAAATTGTATCTGGGGGGCGGGACTTTGAAGTAACCGTGAGATTTGAACAGGTTGGTGTAAAAAAAATGTTTGCTTCTTTTGCGCAGCTAAAGAAAGAATAAATAAAATATTACAAAAGAATAAAAATATTTTTTTAGAAAAGTAGCAAAAATTTGAATAATGTGTTATAATCCAGAGTATACTAATTTGTATCGGAAGTCTTAGGAAAAATGGGATTTTTTTAGATTATATTTTTCCGTTAAACGATTACAGCGATGCAGATATCAGTTTTGTATTGAGATAAAATAAGAATAAGGTAAAAAAGAAAGGGTGTGCAAGATGAGTAGATTTGACAAATTGGAAGAGATGATTAACATGGCTAAGGTGAATGAATTCCTTGGAAAAACAGAGAAAGACGAAAAGAAGAAAAAGATTTGTCTAATATTAGGGATTGTAGGCGCAGTGGTTGCAGTAGCAGGAATTGCTTATGCAATTTATCGTTATTTGACACCGGATTGTCTGGAAGATTTTGAAGATGACTTTGAAGACGACTTTGATGATGACTTTTTTGATGATGAAGATGAAGAGGCAAAAGAAGCAAAGGAATCAAAAAAGGAAGAGAAAGAAGAAGCAGAGAAGGCAGAAGAAAGTGAAGACGCTGCTGTAGAGAAGATTGTAAAAGAAGTGATCGAAGAAGAATTTGAAAATGACGAGAAAAAAGAGGAAGAAAAGGAATAAAGTTTTTGTATATTTCCTCTGCATCGGCGTGCGCATAGAGAAAGCGGGTTTGTTGTAAACCCGCTGTTTTTCTGTATATTGTATAGGTGGCAGAAAAAAGGAAGATTGGAAAGAGAGGTTTAAATGAAAAAAGGGCAGATTGTAGAGGGCTACATAGTAAGAGTAGATTTCCCCAATAAGGCTTTTTTAGAGATAGAAGGAGAGAATATAAGGCTGAATGAAGGGATTTTGGGGCAGAAGGTAAAAGCTTCTATTACGAAAGTACGCAGTGGGAAATGTGAAGGACGGTTACTGGAGGTATTAGAAAGGGCAGATACAGAAACTGAGAAACCAAGATGCCCTTATTTTGGGGAGTGCGGGGGATGCAGCCTTCAGACACTTTCCTATTCGGCTCAGCTAGAGCAAAAAGAAGGACAGGTTCGAAAATTATTAGATGAGGTCTGCTCTTCTTATTTATTTGAAGGAATCAAGGGAAGCCCAGTTCAGTGGGGATATCGAAATAAAATGGAGTTTTCTTTTGGGGATGAGTATAAGGACGGTCCACTGGCACTGGGTATGCATAAAAAGGGGAGTTTTTATGATTTATTGACGGTTTTTCAATGTCAGATTGCAGATAGGGATTATAATTTGATTCTTCGCTGTGTATGGGAACATTTTGCAAAATTAAAAACACCTTATTATAAAAAAATGCAGCATACTGGTATTTTGCGGCATTTGGTGATTCGAAAGGCAGGAAAGACAAAAGAGATTTTAATTGATTTAGTAACAGTAAGCAGTGCTTCACTCGAAACCGCAGAAATTACAAAAGAAAATGAGCAGCGGTTGTATGAGGATTTAAAACTTTCTCTGTTGACAGAGGAGTTGCTGGGGCTTTCACTGGAAGGTGAGATCAAAGGGATTCTTCATACATTAAATGATTCATTGGCGGATGTAGTGCGGAATGATAAAACAATTATTTTATATGGACAGGATTATTTTTATGAGGAATTGCTTGGATTAAAATTTAAGATTCGACCGTTTTCTTTTTTTCAGACAAATTCATTTGGAGCGGAAGTGCTTTATGATATGGTTCGGCAGTATGTTGGGGAAACGAAAGATAAGGTAATTTTTGATTTGTACAGCGGAACGGGTACGATTGCGCAGGTTCTTGCACCGGTTGCAAAAAAGGTGATTGGAGTAGAAATTGTGGAAGAGGCAGTGGAGGCAGCAAGAGAAAATGCAGTATTCAATGGACTTTCTAATTGTGAGTTTATTGCGGAAGATGTATTAAAAGTGGTAAATAAAATTGAAGAAAAGCCAGATTTGGTTGTATTAGATCCGCCTCGGGATGGGGTGCATCCAAAGGCATTAGAAATGATTGCTAAGGAGATTCAGGCGGAAAAGATGATCTATGTATCTTGTAAGCCTACTAGTTTAGTTCGGGATTTGGCGGTGCTTTTGCGATATGGATATAGGGTGGAGCGGGTTTGCTGTGTGGATATGTTTCCTCAGACATCTGGGGTAGAAACGGTTTGTTTGTTGTCTAGAGGGGGATACTAGAGGGCGTTAGAGAACGCTAGAGGACGCTAGATTCGAAAACGGTGGGCAGCCTGCTGTTCCGGTTTCCAAAAAGCAAGAAGTTCTAAGACTTCTGCCTTTTCTTTTCTTCAACCGGACAGACCGGGGCGCAATTCGCCCTCATTTCAGCCGAAATGTAATTGGCATGAGGAAGGATTTTATCAGCTATAAGACAGCTGCTTTCCTATCATCCGGGCTAAACACCATAGACGAGAACTTAACGAAAAACCATATAAAATAGTGGATT
>CAJUGZ010000270.1 GCA_910585855.1 uncultured Lachnospiraceae bacterium
TTCACATCCTGCTTCCATGCAGGGTGTGAAAAAAAAGGGGCGTGTTTAGCCCAGAGGATAGGGAAGAGGCTATCTTACGGCTGATAAAATCCTTCCTTACACCTGTTTCGTTTTGGTCGAAATGAGGGCGAATTGCGCCCCGGTCTGTCCGGCTGGATCAAAGAAAAGGCAGAAGTCTTAGAACTTCTTGCTTTTTGGAAGCCGGAACAGCAGGCTGTCCACCGTTTTCCAATCTGGCGTCCTCCCTCCATTCTTCTCATAAAATCAAAATGTTATCCTTTTTTCAGTTTATAAGTTTATTTTGGATTTAGATAATGTATAACACAAAAAGATGTATGGTTTATTTTATATATATTTTTTGTCAAATTTCTTCTTTTAAAGGGGAGAAGAAGGGGAATACTTTTTGTTTGCTTTCTTATTTCAAAGTGCTATAATGATTTTGCAGGGAATGATAGGAAAGGAGTAGAGAAAAGCGTGAAAAGAAAGTTTTATAAAAAGGCAGCCGGTATGATTCTGGCAGCAGTATGTATGCTGACAGGAACGGCTACCCCTTCTGTTTTGGCACAGGGGGAGGCAGGATGGAGGGAAAATGAAGTTGGCTGGTGGTATCAAAATCCAGACGGAAGTTATCAAAAGAATGGCTGGTTTCAGGATATCGACCAAAACTGGTATTATTTTGACACTGAAGGATATATGCAGACAGGATGGATTCGGGATAAAGGCTTTTGGTATTTTGCAGAGGAAAGCGGAAAAATGCAGACAGGGGTTATTCAAATCAATGGACAGACCTATTATTTTAATCCAGTTTTGGGCAGTGATTTAGGAAAGATGCAGACTGGAAAAGTAAACATTCAGAATAAAGTCTATTATTTTAATGCAAACGGAACAGCAATCGGAGAAATACCACATGCAGAGCGAAGTTATCAAGTACCTTTGCAGAGTACATATGTGCAGGATGATAAATATATAGTAGACAGTAAAGTAAATCATGAAAATAAAGATAGAGTAGTGTTATTTGAAAATCATATTTTAGAAGAGATGATACGAACTTATTTAAAAGAACAAACCACCCGAAATTTAACATGGAATGATTTAAAAGGATATTCGGTAGTTTCTATTCAGATGATGACAGATAGCAGAAGCAGACTGATTTTTCAGATTGAATTAAGAGAGGCAGAAACGATGATAGGAATGATTCAGGTAGGATTAGAAGAACTTGAATCGGTGGCAAAAGATCTTTCTAAATTTCCAGATCTGAAAAAAGTGGAAATAAAGGGAATTTATATGAAGTCCTCTTTAACAAATGTGGCACAGGGAGATGAAGAAAATTTAACAGATATGGAGGTTTTATTGGACGTTTTAGCAGAATATCTGTCGATTGAGGATATGTTGATGAAAATTGATTTTGAACTGTCAGTAAAGACGGAATAGGTAATCAAATTCTTTTTTTGTTTCGGGGTCAAGAAACAGCCAGATTCGAAAACGGTGGGCAGCTTGCAGTGACTTTGGAAAAAAGTTAGAAGTCTTAGAACTTCTTGCTTTTTGGAAACCGGAACAGCAGGCTGCCCACCGTTTTCGAATCTGGCATCCTCTTTTCTTAAAATCAAAAGTATATTTTTTTTAAGTTTATAAGTTTATCCTGAACTGTTTGATTTTTATATTGACAAAAAAATTCTAAATGTTATAATCGCAGATAGAAGTATTATGCTATTGTAAATAATCATACAGACAATACGATGATAAGAAGAGTAGGACAGGAAATATTTCAGAGAGAGGCGGTTTGCTGAAAATGCCTTAATAGGAACTGTTTGAAAACTAACTTGGAGTGGCTCTAATCCAGCTCGGTGATTCCGTTATCATCAAAAAAGTGGCAGAAACAACAGATAAAAGAATTTTGTTGCTGCAATTTGGGTGGAACCACGGATTTTTCGTCCCTTGTACTATAGTTGTTGCTATGGTGCAGGGGATTTTTATAATGTATAGAAAGGAAGAGTATCATGAAAGTAAGATTAAAAGATGGTTCTGTAAAAGAGTATGAAGGGGCAAAGAGTGTATATGAAATTGCACAGGATATCAGTGAAGGTTTGGCAAGAATGGCATGTGCCGGAGAAGTGGATGGAGAATCAGTAGATTTAAGAACAGTAATAGAAAAAGATTGTGATTTAAATATTTTAACAGCCAATGATCCAAAAGGGCTTGCTGCCTATCGCCATACAACGTCACATGTTTTGGCAGAGGCAGTGAAAAGAGTATTTCCAGATGCAAAATTAGCGATTGGACCTTCGATTGATACCGGATTTTATTATGATTTTGATCATGCACCATTTTCCAGAGAAGATTTAGATAAATTGGAAGCAGAAATGAAGAAAATTATTAAAGAGGGAAATAAACTTGAGAAATTTACGCTTTCAAGAGAAGAAGCAATTCGCTATATGGAGGAAAGGAATGAGCCGTATAAGGTAGAATTGATTCAAGATTTGCCGGAGGATGCAGTGATTTCATTCTATCGGCAGGGGGATTTTGTGGATCTGTGTGCAGGACCTCATCTGATGAGTACAAAGGGCATTAAGGCATTTAAGCTGATTTCTTCTTCCGGGGCATATTGGAGAGGCAGTGAAAAAAACAAGATGTTAGCCAGAATCTATGGAACAGCATTTTTAAAGAAAGAAGAATTGACAGAATATTTGGAATATTTAGAAAATATTAAAAAGAGGGATCACAATAAATTAGGGCGTGAAATGGAATTATTTACCACTGTGGATGTAATCGGACAGGGATTGCCTTTGATTATGCCAAAGGGGACAAAAATCATTCAGAAGCTGCAAAGATGGATTGAAGATGAAGAGGATTATAACCGTGGATATATGAGAACAAAGACACCGTTTATGGCAAAAAGCGATCTCTATAAAATTTCTGGTCATTGGGATCACTATAAAGAAGGGATGTTTGTATTAGGGGATGAAGAAAAGGATAAAGAGGTATTGGCACTTCGACCGATGACTTGTCCGTTTCAGTATTATATCTATAAGGCAAGCCAGAAGTCTTATCGGGATTTGCCTTGCCGCTACAGTGAAACTTCTACTCTGTTTCGAAATGAGGATTCCGGTGAAATGCACGGGCTTACAAGGGTACGCCAGTTTACGATTTCAGAGGGGCATTTAATTATTCGTCCAGATCAGGTAGAGGAAGAATTAAAAGGCTGTTTGGAATTGGCACTTTATTGTTTAAAAACGTTAGGAATTGATGATGAAGTAACGTATCGTTTGTCAAAGTGGGATCCGCAAAATAAGGAAAAATATTTAGGAGATGAAGCATATTGGGAAAAGACACAAGAGATTCTAAGAAATATTTTAGTGGAAAATAACCTGCCGTTTTATGAAGCGGACGGAGAAGCTGCTTTTTATGGACCAAAAGTAGATTTTCAGATGAAGAATGTGTATGGAAAAGAGGATACTGCGATTACCATTCAGTTAGATTGTGCGATTGCGGAATCTTTTGATATGTATTATATTGATCAAAATGGAGAAAAGCAGCGTCCTTATATTATTCATAGAACTTCCATGGGATGCTATGAACGGATGCTGGCATCTTTAATTGAGAAGTATGAAGGAAATTTCCCGACTTGGCTGTGTCCAGAACAGGTACGTGTGCTGCCGATTTCCGAAAAATATCATAGTTATGCAGATCAGGTATTGATGGAATTAAAAAAGAATGGTATTGATGCTTCAATTGATAAGAGAAGTGAGAAGATAGGATTTAAGATTCGTGAAGCAAGATTGGATCGGCTGCCATATATGGTAATTGTTGGACAAAAGGAGGAAGAAGAAGGAGTCATTTCTGTAAGAAGTCGTTTTCATGGGGATGAAGGGCAAAAGACGCTTTTGGAGTTTATCCGATCTGTATGTGAAGAAATTCGTACAAAAGAAATAAAAAAGATAACCATACAGGAAGAAAAATAGTTTTCAGATATGTTTAGGCAGGGAGGAGAAAAATGCAGCTTACGATAAATGGAGTAAACCGTATTCCGAAAAATACACTTATTTATGCACAAGATAAGGAGGCAGACAGTTTTTCGATTATATTAAAAGGGGCGGTGCTGGTTTATAACAGCGGAATGAAATTGCTGCTGCGGGAAGGAGATTTGATAGGAGCAGGAGATTTGTGTATAGGATACTATCGAATGAATGCTTATGCAATGGAAGATACCGCATTGTTTACGATAGGAGCAAAAAGTGTAGAAGAATTGGAAGCGACATTAGAGGAGAAGCCAAAGCAGCGGGGGACAGTTGTAATTGGTATGCTTCGCTATTTAGATGAAGTGTATAAGATAGAGCAGGCATTGAGAAAAGAAGCTGCTTTGCTGTATGGTATTGTAAAGACATCAGAAGAGGAGTTAGAAAGACTAAAAGATCGGATTGGAGAAAGAAAAAAAACCGTGTCTATATTAGAGGAGTTTCCGGCAGTTGATCTAGCAGATGAGGAAGAAAAACTGTATTATATTGAAACAATTTCTATTCCGATTTATGTACAGGAAGAATTTTATGCTTACAGTGCGTTTGTATGTAATTATCATGTAAAAGAATTAACGATGCTGATAAAGGATACAACGGAACTTTGCATGGATTTGTCGGAGTATTGTATGCGGGTGTCAGAGTATTTATTCTCTGAAAAAGAAGAGGACTGTCTGTATAAGCAGATTGTAAGATTAGGAATTAGTTCGGCAAAATCGGGTGTTCCAATACAGTCTTTTTTTTCCTTGTTAGATAAGATTTCCGAGAAAATTGATTCTGCTGAATTGGCGATTCAGGCAAAAACAGGACTGAAAGCAGAGAGAAAAAAGGATGCTATCGAACAGGTGCGTTCTCTTTTATCTGAGGCAGAATCTGCATCCGGGGATAAATTGAGCGTGGAGTCTGCAGTAAAATATGCAACCGTAGATATCGATAAAATAACGGAAGAATTGTCGGGATCTTTTGAGAAATTGCTGGAATATGCCGAGTATGAGAAAGAGAAGGCAGAGGAGTTTCAGGGGATGATGGATGCCTTTCTTATGATGAAGGATAAGTCGGATACTTCAGATGGAGCAAGAAAGATAAGAAGAAATATTGCTGATCATTTTTATCAGGTATATGAACTGATTTTTCGAAAGGCATATCATAGTGCATCCGTTCCAAAGATTGTAGATTTATTTTTAAATTTCGGCTATATGGATGAACGGCTTTTGGAAAAAGAACAGTTATTGGAATTGTATCATTTGGATCTTTCGTTTGAGGGGAGCAGACCTTGTGCGGTTTATACCGTGAGAGAATGGCTTTGTCGGATCTATGAAGGAAAGGAAGAACCGTCAAAGAGTGAATTTGATTTAGAGTATGGAGAGGCTTTGCGGGAAAGAAAGAAGTATGGGGAAATTACGGATGCAGAGATGAAACAGTTAGAACAGGATCAGGATGCAAAATTAACCTATGAAATTAAAAATATGTTCCGTTATAACAATCGTTTGGTCAGCGGTCAGCTTAGCAGTTTTGTTCCGGTTCTTTATAAGGATCTGTTTATGGGGCATATTGAACCGGCAGTGGTAACGGCAAAGAAGGTGAATCAGTGGATTACAGAGATTACTCAAGTGGATTATTCTGCTTTTTATCGTGAAGTATTGTATGAAAATAGAGAGAAGAAAATTGAGCGGGAAAGTATTATGGTCGAAGTTTTTCCAAATATGATTCTTTTGCCGGTTTATGGTTCCAATATTGTAATGTGGCAGGAGATTGCTGGTAAAAAGAGAACGAAAAGCGGGCGTATGCTGCTGCCGATTTTTGCAGAAGGAGATTTAAGTGAGGATATGATAAAGGC
>CAJUGZ010000271.1 GCA_910585855.1 uncultured Lachnospiraceae bacterium
GCAGGGTGTGAAAAAAAAGGGGCGTGTTTAGCCCGGAGAATAGGGAAGAGGTTGTCTTATGGTTGAGAAAAATTTTCCTTACACCTGTTTCGTTTTGGTTGTCATGAGGGCGAATTGCGCCCCGGTCTGTCTGGTTGAAAAAAGGAAAAGGCAGAAGTCTTAGAACTTCTTGCTTTTTGGAAACCGGAACAGCAGGCTGCCCACCGTTTTCGAATCTAGCGTCCTCCCTTTTATTATTTAATTCCAAAAAGTTCTTATCCAATCTTTTTGTAAAATCAAAATTTTATCCTCTTTTAAGTTTATAAGTTTATTCTTGTGATTTGTGCTTGCAGAATGGAAGAAAGATAATTATAATAATAAAATAACAGGGAAGATATGTAAATAAACTTTTGATATAGTAACAGGAAAGGAAGAATAGAAGAATGGCTATTTTGACATTAAAAGTATTAAATGAAAAAGGGAATACTATCAGTGTAAGCAGGGCGGAGGATGAGGTAAGTTTGGTCTATACAGGGGCATATCGAAAAGGGGATAAGGTGGTGCTGGAAAGTTCTCTTTCAGAGGGGTTTTATGTAGTTTCAGTAGATGATGCTTTAGGGGAAGAATTGGTCTATCTTTCAAAAGGAATTTTTACTTTTTTTGTGCCTTTTGAAGAGCAGAGGATTTGTTATTCTCCTAAGTTATTTTCTGGTGAAAAACATTTGATTACGGCTCGGCTGGCTTGGAAGGAGGAAGTAACCGCTTATAGAAATTTAGCCCGCAATCGCTTGGATCAGCATGGAGAAACAAATTGTTATCCTCATGCAGTTGCTAATGTGGAAACACGGGGAGAATCGGTATTTGCTGCTAAAAATGCGATTGATGGAATTAAGGAGAATCGTTCTCATGGAGAATGGCCATATGGTTCTTGGGGAATCAATCAAAGGAAAGATGCGGTATGGCGGTTGGAGTTTGGACGGCAAGTGGAGATTGATAAACTTCGGATTTATTTGAGAGCTGATTTTCCGCATGATAATTGGTGGAAGCAGGTGACGGTACATTTTTCGGACGGAAGTTTGTTGGAGTGGAGGCTGATGAAGACGGGAAGAGGGCAGTCTTTGGAGATTGAGAAACGGAAAGTGGAATGGCTGCAGTTAGAGAATTTGGTACAGTCAGAAGAGCCTTCTCCTTTTCCGGCATTGACACAGTTAGAAGTATATGGGGTGGAAACGATAATACCATCATAATGATAAAGAGAGGCAGAGCAGAAAGGCGGAAATTATATGATAAGGGTGCAGTATATCGATCATAGTGGATTTCTTGTAGAGATGGAACGAGTTTATCTGCTGTTTGATTTTGATAAAGGAGAATTGCCGAAATTAAATCAGGATAAAAAGCTTTTTGTTTTTGTCAGCCACAAGCATCCAGATCACTATAATCGGGATATTTGGAAATTAAAGAATCTTTATTTGGATACCCATTTTGTTCTGTCAAAAGATGTTCCTTTTTCTGCAAAACAGAGAGTACTTCTTGGTATTTCGGAAGAGGACTGTTCGAAAGTGACAAGAGTTCGTGCCAAGGAACAGTATTGTTTGGAAGGCAGAGAGGGGCAAACAGTTCGGATTGCTGCATTAAAATCAACCGATATTGGAGTTGCCTATTTGGTCTATTGTGAAGGATATTTGATCTATCATGCCGGGGATTTGAATCGCTGGGTATGGAAAGAAGAATCGGAGCAGTGGAATCAGGATATGGCAGAAAAATATTCACAGCAGTTAGAAGAATTGCAGCAGATATTGGGAGGGGAGCAGATTTCGATTGCCTTTCTTCCAGTTGATCCTAGGCAGAAAGAGGAGGCATTTGGAGGAATTTGTGAGTTTTTGAAAAAAATATCTGTAAAGACTGTATTTCCTATGCATTTGTGGGGAAAGTATGAGTGGATCGAGCGGTGCATACAGGTGGTTGCATCATCGGTATCAGAAGCAGAGGCAAAGAAAATTGTTTTGATAACAAAAAAAGGGCAGGAGTGGGCTTGACAAATAAAAAAAATCTTTTTATAATTAGGTCAATTACAAATTACAAGAAAAAGACGCAGATGAAGAGAGTAGATTGCTTTGTGAAACTTACAGAGAACCGGATTGGGTGAGAACCGGGGGCAGTAGCGGGGAATTGAAAATCACTTCGGAGTTTCTGGATTAAAAGCGGGCAGCCGCAAGTAAATGCAGACGGATTTCCACCGTTAAAAGGAACTCATATTTCCCCCGTAAGGGACTGTATGTTGTAATAGGTGGTATAGCGAAGATAGTATGGTCTTTGTCCTGTTTACAGGGCAAGGATTTTTTTTGTATACGCCGATGCAAAGGAAATATGTTAGCGTCCTTTCCGAGAAAAACAACTCTTTGTTATGAGAGGATTAATTTTGTTAATAGAAAAGTTAGAGAGGAGAATAGAAATGTATCATAAAGTGACAGGTGATATGAATTTTGTTGCGAGAGAAAAAAAGATTGAAACATTTTGGAAGGAAAATGATATTTTTCAGAAGAGTATGGAGCAGAGGAAGCAAGGAGAAACCTATATGTTTTATGACGGACCTCCTACTGCAAATGGAAAGCCGCATATTGGGCATGTTTTAACAAGAGTAATTAAAGATATGATTCCACGGTATCGTACGATGAAGGGGTATCTTGTTCCACGGAAGGCTGGATGGGATACACACGGGCTTCCAGTTGAGTTGGAAGTAGAGAAAATGCTTGGATTAGATGGAAAGGAACAGATTGAAGAGTATGGTTTAGAGCCTTTTATTGGGCATTGTAAAGAAAGTGTATGGAAATATAAGGGGATGTGGGAGGATTTTTCTTCGACAGTTGGATTTTGGGCAGATATGGATGATCCTTATGTTACGTATCACAATGATTTTATTGAGTCGGAATGGTGGGCATTAAAGCAGATTTGGGAAAGAAAACTGCTGTATAAGGGATTTAAAATTGTGCCTTATTGTCCTCGCTGCGGAACGCCGCTTTCTTCTCATGAGGTGGCACAGGGATATAAAGATGTAAAAGAGCGGTCAGCAGTAGTTAGATTTCGGGTAAAGGGAGAAGATGCTTATATTTTGGCATGGACGACTACACCTTGGACACTGCCTTCTAATGTTGCACTTTGTGTCAATCCGGTGGAGAGTTATGTAAAGGTAAAGACAGCAAACGGATATACTTATTATTTGGCGGAGGCACTGACAGAAACTGTTTTGGGCGGAGAGAAAGAAACTGCTCCTTATCAGATTGTAGAACGTTATACTGGAAAGGATTTGGAATATAAAGAGTATGAGCCGCTGTTTGACTGTGCGGTTGAGATTTGTAAAAAACAACATAAGAAGGCATTTTATGTGACATGTGATTCTTATGTTACTTTGACAGATGGTACTGGTGTGGTTCATATTGCACCTGCTTTTGGTGAGGATGATGCGAAGGTAGGACGGAATTATGATTTGCCGTTTGTGCAGTTGGTAGACGGAAAAGGCGAGATGACAAAAGAAACTCCTTATGCCGGGGTATTTTGTAAAAAGGCTGATCCAATGATTTTAAAGGATTTGGAGGCAAAAGGGCTTTTGGTGGATGCGCCGAAGTTTGAACACAGTTATCCGCACTGCTGGAGATGTGATACGCCGCTGATTTATTATGCCAGAGAGTCATGGTTTATTAAGATGACGGCAGTAAAAGAAGAGTTAATCCGTAACAATAATACGATTCATTGGATTCCAGAGAGCATTGGAAAGGGCAGGTTTGGAGATTGGCTGGAAAATGTACAGGATTGGGGAATCAGCCGAAATCGGTATTGGGGAACACCATTAAATATCTGGGAATGTGAGTGCGGTGAGCAGCATGCGATTGGCGGCATACAGGAATTAAAGGAGTTATCAGAAAATTGTCCAGAGGATATAGAACTTCACAGACCATTTATTGATGCAGTAACTATTCGCTGTCCAAAGTGTGGAAAAGAGATGAGGCGAGTGCCGGAAGTAATTGACTGCTGGTTTGATTCAGGGGCAATGCCTTTTGCACAGCATCATTATCCTTTTGAAAATAAAGAACTTTTTGAGCAGCAGTTTCCAGCAGATTTTATTTCGGAGGCAGTGGATCAGACCAGAGGGTGGTTCTACTCTTTGCTGGCAGAATCGACCTTGCTGTTTCATCAAGCACCATATAAAAATGTAATTGTATTAGGGCATGTACAGGATGAAAACGGGCAGAAGATGTCAAAAACAAAGGGAAATGCAGTCGATCCGTTTGAGGCTTTAAAAAAACATGGAGCAGATGCGATTCGCTGGTATTTTTACAGCAATAGTGCGCCTTGGCTTCCAAATCGGTTTCATGATAAAGCGGTGACCGAAGGGCAGCGGAAGTTTATGGGGACATTGTGGAATACGTATGTATTTTTTGTGACTTATGCAAATATCGATCAGTTTGATGCAACAAAATATACATTAGATTATGAAAAACTTCCGGTTATGGATAAATGGCTGTTGTCAAAATTAAATACAGTAATAAAAGAAGTAGACAACGATTTGGAAAACTATCGGATTCCAGAAGCAGCAAGGGCTTTGCAGGATTTTGTAGATGAGATGAGTAATTGGTATGTCAGACGCTGCCGAGAGCGTTTTTGGGCAAAGGGAATGGAGCAGGATAAGATTAATGCTTATATGACCTTATATACGGCATTGGTTGAGATTTGCAAAACGGCTGCACCGATGATTCCTTTTATGACAGAAGAAATTTATCAAAATCTGGTTCGCAGTATAGATGCGTCTGCACCGGAAAGTATTCATCTTTGCGATTTTCCTGTAGTAAATCAGGAGTGGATTGATGCTTCATTGGAAGCAGATATGGAAACTGTTTTGGATATTGTGGTACTGGGGCGTTCCTGCCGCAATGCTTCTAATATAAAGAATCGTCAGCCGATTGCAAAGATGTTTGTAAAAATGGAGAATCATTCTCTTTCAGAGTTTTATATGGAAATTATTCGGGATGAATTAAATGTAAAGGAAGTACAGATTACAGATGATGTACGTGCATTTACTTCTTATAGTTTTAAACCACAGCTTCGGACATTGGGAAAACGGTTTGGAAAGCAGGTAAATGCTTTAAGAAAAATACTTGAAGCATTGGATGGAAACCATGCAATGGATGAGATCAATGAAAAGGGAAGCCTTACAGTTGTTTTAGACGGTAAAGAAGAAGTATTGGAAAAAGAAGATTTATTGATTTATGCAGCACAGGTGGAAGGCTATGTATCAGATAGTGATAAAGGAATTACCGTAGTTCTAGATACCAATCTTACCCCTGAATTGGTAGAAGAAGGCTATGTTCGGGAGTTGATTAGCAAGATTCAGACCATGCGGAAAGAGGCAGGGTTTGAAGTAACCGATCGAATTGCAGTCTATCAAAATGGGAATGAAAAAATTGCCGGAATTTTGCAGCGAAATGCACAGGAGGTACAGCGAATTGTACTTGCTGAGCAGATCGTAGTTGGAGAGATGAAAGGCTATGAAAAAGAGTGGGATATCAATGGGGAAAACAGTATGATTGGAGTAGAGCGAATATAATTAGATTAAAAAAATTTTCCAGATAGAGAAATATCAGGAAAGAAGCCGGAATCCGAAAAAAAATCTGCTTCGGATTTCGGCTGTATATTTTAACCGAAAAGTAGAATTGTTGTAAAAATTTTTGAAAATTTAGAAATTTCCTCTTGCCAAATACATTTTATTATGGTATTATACTTTTTGTCAGGTCATTAACCGGCTCCATGGTCAAGCGGTTAAGACACCGCCCTTTCACGGCGGTAACAGGGGTT
>CAJUGZ010000272.1 GCA_910585855.1 uncultured Lachnospiraceae bacterium
GGCTATTTTGTAGCCGGTGTAAATGTCATCCCATTGGGGGTGGCTGAACTGTAACTATGGATTTTTTATTTCACAAAAATTTTTTATTTTCCTATTGACATTTATTAACGAAACTTGTGACATACTCCCGCCGCCTAAGAGGCGGGGGCTTCTCGCTCAAGCACTCTAATGAGCACAGTATCAACGAGCTAACCCCGTGTGCCCCACGGTTTCTATGTTTTTGTTATGTAGTCACTAATCGCATACCCTCATTCCTTATGTTTATTGCTGCATTTACATCTCTATCGTGATGCGTGCCGCATTCAGGACAATCCCATACCCTGACGGACAAATCTTTTATACCAGGGTTCTTATATCCACAGCAAGAACAAGTCTGACTGCTTGCAAAAAACTTGTCTACCCGTACAAGCTGTTTCCCTATGTCAGCAAGCTTGTATTGCAGGAACATTGTAAACATACCCCACCCGTTATCTGTTACGGATTTGCCAAAGCGTAAAGATTGCGCCATTGCTTTCATATCCAGATCTTCAATGCACACGCAGTCGTAAATACCCGCTATCCGTCTTGACTGTTTGTGCAGAAAATCTTTTCTTTGATTCGCAATTTTTTCATGCAGTTTAGCTACTTTAAGACGCTGCTTATCACGGTTTCTTGAGCCTTTCTGCATTTTAGACATCTTGCACTGCTCACGCTTCAAGCGTTTTTCTGTTTGTCTGTAATATCCCGGATAAGCAGGTTCATTTCCATTGCTGTCCTTGTATAGTCCATGCATGGAGTAGTCCAGTCCTAAGAAACTATGCGGTGTTTGTTCTTGTACTTGATTTTCGTACTCGAACAAAACACTTGCATCATACTTTCCACTAGGTGTCTGAATTATCGTTACGGATTTAAGTTTGTAATCAGACGGAATAAGCCTATGTTGTTTTAGTTTTACAAATCCGATTTTAGGTAGTTTGATATAATCGTTTTCAATGTATATATTTCCATTTATGCAGTTTGTTGTGTAGCTTCTGCGGTTGGATTTCCTGCTCTTGAATTTCGGAAAACCGGCTTTGGGATTTTTGAAAAAATTATTGTATGCCGTCTGCAAATGTATTTGTGAATTTGCAAGAGCAAGACTGTCAACCTCCTTTAACCATTCAAACTCTTTTTTATACTGTGCAGGAGTGTTGTTTAATTTTTGTTTTGTTTCTTTGTAATACTTGATTTTATCTGACAGCATTTGATTGTAGATAAACCGCACACAGCCAAAGGTTTTTGCAAACATTGTCTGCTGCTGTAAAGTTGGATATATTCTGAATTTGTAGGCTTTGTTCAATTCCTTTCACCTTGACTTTCTATATACTTTTTAATTACTTCAATAGACGTACCGCCTGTTGTCAGCAGACAGAAACTTTGACTCCAAAAATGTTCTTTCCAAAGTTTCTGTCGTATTGAAAGAAATTCTTTTTTCAAAAGTCTGCTGCTTGCGTTTTTGTATGCATTTATAAACTTACTTATTTCTGTATTTGGATGTGCTTTGAAGAGTATAGGAACATGTCTTTATCCTGATTTCACTCTTGTAATGTGATATTGTACTTATGTGAGATATACTCAAAAATTTCCATTGCACGGTTGGAAATCGGATCATCAAATACTTTTCTGCAATATTTTACAACAAGGATAAGAGGATAGTACATCAGAAATACTGAATGTGAATTGCTGTCTAAATTTACTTATAATCAGTCATTTTCTATTCTTCTACTGATTATAATATAACATAATGCTCTAAACCTGTCAAGTATGACCAGAACACAATTCATCCCCCACTTTAGAAGTGGGGGACTTCTTGCCAGTTTTAGTTAAAACAAATATAAACGAAAACCTTTTCAGGGAAAAAACTATTAAGAGATAAATAAGGAGGCAAAATTTATGAATGAAGTAATGAAAAATTTATTTACAAGAAGAAGTATCCGTTCTTTTCAAAAACAAGAAATTCCAAGAGAGGAATTAGAACAAATTCTTCAGGCAGCCCTTTATACTCCAAGTGGTATGAACCGCCAAACTTGGAAATTTACAGCTATTGTAAATCAAGAAAAAATCCAGACTCTTGCTGATAAAATCGGAAAAGAATTAAACAGATAAGGCTATGATTTTTATCGTCCTTCTGTTCTTATTATCTCATCCAATGAAAAAAACAGTCGGTGGGGAAAAGAAGACAACACCTGTGCATTAGAAAATATTTTTCTTGCTGCTCATTCCTCTGGAATCGGTTCTGTATGGATTAACCAACTAAACAATGCCATGGCAGACAAACCTGCCATTCGTACTATATTAAAGGAATTTGGCATACCAGATACACATACTGTTTATGGTGCAGCAGCGCTAGGCTATCCTGCAGACCCTATCACCAAAGAAGTAAAAAAGATAGGAAGTTATAGCATTATAGAATAACAGTTTTACAAAATGGAGAATCACTTTAGGCTTTATATAAATATCATTTTTTTATAAGAGGGAGGACGCTGGAATGGGAAGTAAGGTCTATTCCGAGCCCGCTTGCGCTTAACATTTCCTATTTTCATAACGGACACATAAGGCACGAAAACACAACAGTACCGTGCCTAAGCGCCGATGGGAAATGATAACCCTTCATAGACCTTCCTTCCCATTCCAGCTGTTTCTATCAGTTTCAAAGTGTCAATTCTAATATTCTAGATATGCCCTTAATTGTAAAGTAAGATAATAACCTTTTTCTGCATCCCCTATTCTAGTATCATTTTGATATTCCTGTTGAATATGGAAAAATTGATGAATTCCTATACAAGCATGATTCTTTAATACCCAATATTGAGAAACCCATTCTTTTTGTTCTAAAATAACAGGGTCTCCAATTTCTATATGATCGATTAAATTATCTTTTCGTTCTTCTGCTTCGTAATATTCCCTTATTTCTGTTTCTATTTCCTTATATAATTGATATAATTCTTCCTCTGTATCTTTGTAAAAAAACAATTCTACTATAGATAAGCCTTCTTCATAATTTTCATACTTTATCTTATTATAAGTACAAATCACTTTTCCGCTACATTCCAAGTCTTTTAAATATAATTCCTGATCCAGTAAAATTTCATCAAAACTTACCTCTGTTGCTTTAGAAAATGTAAAGTGATGCTTTTCTAACTCTTTTTCAGAAGAATACCAATCCATATCTAAAAACTGGGGAACGCTTTCCTCCAATACAGCATCTAAAAAAGATTCTTCTTCTATTCGTTTTACAACTCCTATTTGATTCCATCCCCAAAATCCTCCAATCAAAAATAAAACTGCTATTCCAATTATCCCTATCTTTTTCCATTTTAATTTCATAAATAAAATCCTTTCTGTTGTCGTAGACGGAAACCCACTGTTTTTAGGCGGTGGGAGAAGCCATTCTTGCACAAAATGCTATCTTGTATTATCATACATAGAGAAAACCGTTGGAAGCGATGGATTGCTTTGAAGGCACTCTTTGTACTTTGAAAAGTTAAGATAAGAGGTTTTTCACACCAACCGTTGTGAATGTAAAATCTGAAACGTATAAAAAACCAATTGCATGGCATGGGAAGTTTGAGTACCAGATGCAGTTACAGCAGAGTATATCTTTGTTGTAAAGGGTGTTGTCAACCATCCTGTGATATAACGCTACTTTAAGTAATAATACTTATCGGGATTTAAAGGTCGGAGGCGTAAGCCGTTACTACGACTGGGTAGTTGACTTTTTCTAGATACAATTTAATTTTAGCACCTTTTTTTTTATTTGACCATGACAAAAAAGTTGCTATTTTTTATAAAAAAACAACCTTTTTGTCATAATTATCTTCCAATAAATAGTATATAATAGAAAATGTTGTCTTATAAATAAAGATAAAGGAAAATCTAATTATGAAAATGAACAAATTTATTATCCATCTTCGTTCCTTTTTTTACAATTCCACTTTCCTACATTTTAATTTTTATTACTCTTTCCCCCTAAAAATTCAGGATAAACTTATAAACTTAAAAAAGACAACATTTTGATTTTATAAGAAAATGGGATAAAAACTTTTTAGAGTTTTCAAAATTTTCAAGCGGAAACTCGCTGGCAGTGTACAATTCTTATTCTGTAATAAAATATAATTTCTATCGCTATCTAACCAACAGCGAGAGGCGGTTTGCTTCTGTCCTTTGACTGCGACTTCGGAGAACGGTTAGAAAGTCTTGGTTTCTGTAGGACTATCTAGAATTTTTTGCATATCCTGCTTCCATGCAGGGTATGCAAAAAAAGGGGCGTGTTTAGCCCGGAAGATAGGGAAGAGAATGTTTTATGGCTGGTAAAATCCGTCCCTTACACCTATTTCATTTCGGTTGTTATGAGGGCGAATTGCGCCCCGGTTCGTCCGGTTGGATGAACCTAAATACAGAAATCATAGACTTTCTTTCCGTTTGGAGCGGAGCAAGCAAAGGACAGAAGCAAACCGCCTCTTGCGTCCGGTGAAAGCCACCCCCTTCTGGCAGCATCCTAATCTCCAAAAGCCTAATTTTTTACTTTATAAGTTTATCCTGCTAAAAATTTTCTGCAAGTTGCTTTTTCTATCATACCATGTTAAAATAAATCTAACTTAATCCTATATTTTAAAATACCATTAAAAATAATAAATAAAAAAGAAAGGCAACAGTTATGGTACATATCTTAGAAAATGAATTATTAAAAGTAACAATCGCAGACAAAGGCGCAGAATTAACTCATGTATATGACAAAGAAAGCAAAACAGAACGAATTTGGAGTGCAGACCCTGAAATCTGGAATCGCCATGCACCAATCCTATTCCCTTTTGTAGGCAAAACATTTAATAACCGCTATATCTACAAAAAACAAACCTACCAAATGAAAACTCAGCACGGTTTTGCAAGAGATATGGAATTTACCTGTATTCATTCAGACAAACAATCTGTTACACATTGTCTAAAATCAACTCCAGAAACAAAAGAAATTTATCCGTTTGACTTTGAATTATATGTAACACACAGCCTAAACGAAGAAAATACCCGCACTCTAAAAATACAATGGGAGATCAAAAACACCGGAAAAGAACCTATGTATTATTCCATAGGAGGACATCCCGGTTTTTGCACTTCCCTAAAAGCAGGTGAAAAAAGAGAATACTATTACTTAGAATTCCCCGACAAAGAAAAACTAGAATATGTTCTTTTAAACCCTGCTACAGGTTTTGTTATAACAGATAAAAAATGTACTCTAACCCTAGAAAATGGATTCTATCCAATTAAAAAAAACATGTTCGACAACGATGCACTCATCTTTGAAAACACCCAAATTGAAACTGTAAGAATCGCATCCCCAGACAAAACCCCATTCATCACTCTGACCTGCAAAGGATTCCCTTATGTAGGCATCTGGTCAAAACCAGAAGGAGAATTTGTCTGCCTAGAACCATGGTTTGGAAGAACCGACAATGATAACTACAGCGGCACTTTGGAAGAAAAACCCGGTATTCAGCTCTTAAAAATAAATGAAACAAAACAAATCGAATACCAAATCCAATTCCACCAGATATCCAAATAACATCCTTCCTCACCGGACGCCAGAGGCGGTTGGTTGGATCACAGCAGAAATAATGATTTCTTACAGAACAAGTCTTCCAGTACGCTTCCTTTTTGTTCCAGAGTCAAGAAACAGCCAGATTCAAAAATGGTGGGCAGCCTGCAGTGACTTTGGAAAAAAGTTAGAAGTTCTTAGACTTCTGCT
>CAJUGZ010000273.1 GCA_910585855.1 uncultured Lachnospiraceae bacterium
TCCATGCAGGGTATGCAAAAAAAGGGGCGTGTTTAGCCCGTATGAAAGAGAAGCCGCTTTATTACATCAGCTCACATCCTTTCCGTATGCCCGCTCCATTTCAGCTGCCATAAGGGCGAATTGCGCCCCGGTCTGTCTGGTTGGATGTACTGTCATGCAGAAGTTTAGAACTTCTTACTTTTTGGAAACCGGAACAGCAGGATGCCTGTGGGGTTCGCATCTGGCGTCCTCCCAGGAACTACTAAACTATTCCAAATCACCCTTCTTTTCGCCGCAATACCCAAAATTCTTCCAACTCACATCCAAAATCCACAAAAATAATCTGCCTTGCATGAGGACAACTTTCCATTTCCTCTCCATTTTCATCCCAAATTCCCCTAACCGTTACCAAAAGATTCTCCCCATCCGGCTTCATCACCTCAATCTCTTCCCCCACCCAAAACTTATTTTTCTGTTCTAACCGATACCGCCCATCAGCATCCCGCTCTCCAATCAATCCAAGATAAGTATACTCTTTCTGATAGGTACTACTATCATAAATCTGTGCCTCCTGATCCGGCTTTCCAAAAAAGAACCCCGTAGTAAACCGCCGATTCGTACACTTCGCAATCTCCGCCCGATAAAAAGACAATCGCTCCCGATAAACCTCAACCCCTTTCCAATAATCTTCCATAGCCAGACGATATGTCCGTGCCACAACCGCAACATAAAGCGCAGTCTTCATCCGCCCTTCAATCTTAAAACTATCAATCCCGCACTCCATCAACTCAGGAATATGCTCAATCATACAAAGATCCTTTGAATTAAAAATATAAGTCCCCCGATCATTTTCCAAAACCGGCATATACTCTCCCGGTCTGGTTTCTTCCACCAAGGCATACTTCCACCGGCAAGGATGAGTACAAGCTCCCTGATTCGCATCTCTTCCCGTCAAAAAATTACTTAACAGACACCTCCCGGAATAAGAAATACACATCGCCCCATGAACAAAAGTTTCGATTTCCAACTCATCCGGTATCCGTTCCCTTATTTCCTGTATCTCCAAAAGAGAAAGCTCCCTGGCTGAAACCACCCGCTTTGCCCCCTGCCGATACCAAAACAAATACGTCCCATAATTTGTATTATTCGCCTGTGTACTAATATGAATCTCTATCTCAGGCACAACTTCCCGAGCCATCATAAAAACAGCAGGATCCGAAATAATCAAAGCATCCGGGCAAATCTCCTTTAACTCCTTCAAATATTCCAAAATTCCGTCCAAATCCCGATTATGAGCCAAAATATTAACCGTCACATAGACCCGAACCTGATGTGCATGAGCAAATGCAATCCCTTCCCGCATCTCCTGCAAAGAAAAATTTTTTGCATTTGCCCGAAGCCCAAATACCTCTCCGCCGATATAAACTGCATCCGCTCCATAGATAACCGCTACCTTCAAAACCTCAAGACTACTAGCCGGCACTAACAATTCCGTTTTTCTCATCTATATTCCTCATTTCCGTTAAATTAGGACTTACCTTCGGATTCCGGCGTCCCCCTTAACACCTAATACTTACCGTTATCCCATCTCCAATCGGTAAAATCGATGTTTCCAAATCCTCCCGATGTGTCAGCTCATACAAATAAGCCCTCATTCGTGTATGAATCGTTCGATTTCTGCGTGCAACACAATAACGGGACTCAATAATCTCTCCCTCCTGAAGCACATTATCAGAAATCAAAACTCCGCCCAAAGAAAGAAGCCGCATCACCAAAGGAAGAAAATGGATATACTGCCCTTTTGCTGCATCCATAAAAATCAAATCATACGTTCCTTCCAGATGCTCTAATACCTCCATTGCATCTCCCTCTAACAAAGTAATTACATCTTCTTTCCCTGCCAAACGAAAATTCTCCTGTGCAATCGGTATCCTTTTTTCATACTTCTCAATCGTCGTAATCTGGCATCCCTGCGGCATGACTTCACTCATCAAAAGTGCCGAATATCCAACTGCCGTTCCTACTTCCAAAATCTGCTTCGGCTGCTTTAAACGGACAAAAACCTTCAAAAGATGCTCCGCTTCCTGCCGAATAATCGGTATCCCCTGTGCAACCGCCTGTCTGCGAAGCTGATTTAAAAATTCACTATTCCCTCTGTCAAGAGAATTGATATATGCAGCAATCCGCTCTTCCACCTTCATATTCTATCTATTAATCCTCCGACTTTTCCGGTTTTCTTGCTATAATCCGAAGCATCTCTTCTGAAGTCATAGCCGTATTTAATGTATACGTTCCTGCATACATCTTTGCCTTATAAAGTTTCGCCTGAATAAAAAACACATAGGCATTTGAAATCAATCCTTTGCTCTCTAACCGTTTCCCTACATCCAATTCAGAATCGGATTCCTCCACTATTACAATCATATCTTTTCCGGGCTGCTGTGAAATAGAAACCGGATGAAACACCTGCATCCCAAACGCATATGCCTCCTGACTTACCCTGCCCAATATCACCGCCACCAGCACGGCTATAATCATCTTTAATGAAACCGAGATAACAGCCGCTGCTATCTTCCGAACCATGTACTTTGCCACCCTTCTGTATATTCCGCATACGCCATACCCAAACACAAAATCAGAAAAATTCCACTCCCAAATCAATCGAATTATAAATCATACCATTGACCTGCTGCAAAAGCCGACAGAGATCCAATTCATGCTGTAAGAAATCATTGACCCGTCCGTCCTGCCGAAGCCGTTCAAACTCTGCCTCTGCTTCCTCCAATCTCTGTCTTTGTTCCTGATGATTGTTTCCGTTCTGCAAGATAAATGTTATTTTCCGAAGCTCATTTACTCTTTTGTAAAGCTCCGGATCTTCTCTTAAAATCTGTATATATTTTTGATGGTTTTGGTATTCCTCACTATTTAAAATTGCCTCTCTTAATTCGATCGCCTTGTTCTCAATGCCTCTATCCATCATATTCTGCCCCTCCCTTTAAGCTTCTATTCTACTTCCATAATAATCGGTAGAATAATGGGATTGCGTTTCATTCTCCTCCATAAAAAATCATTTAAACTCTCTTTAATAATATTTTTAATCTTTCCCCAGTCTGAAACATTTCTTCTCAGACAGTCCTCTACTGCATCCATTACAATTTTATGAGCTTCTTCCATTAAGTCTTCCGATTCCCTGACATAAACAAATCCACGAGATACAATATCCGGTCCTGCAAGTAACTGATTACTGTATTTTTCTAATGTCAGTACTACAATTATAATACCATTTTCCGATAGGTTTTGTCTATCCCGAAGTACAATATTTCCGACATCCCCAACTCCAAGCCCATCTACAAAGATTCCTCCGGTCTGTACACGACCTGTAATTCCGCCACGGTCATCCCCTAACTCTAATACATCTCCATTCATTAAAATAAAAATATTTTCCTTTGGAATCCCAAGACTATTCACAATCTCTGCCTGTTCTTTTAAATGCCGAAACTCCCCATGTACCGGAATCGCATATTTTGGACGCACCAGCGAATAAATCAGCTTAATTTCCTCCTGACAGGCATGTCCTGATACATGAGTATCCTGAAAAATCACTTTTGCCCCCTTCATCGACAGTTCATTAATTACTTTGGAAACCGCCTTTTCATTGCCCGGAATCGGTGTAGAACTTAAAATCACCACATCATTTGGCTTAATTGTCACCTTTTTATGAATCGAAGACGCCATTCTTGAAAGTGCCGCCATCGACTCTCCCTGACTTCCTGTTGTAATCAAAACCAACTGTTCATCTGAGTAATTCTTCATATTTTCAATATCAATCAATACATCCTCTGGAATATTGATATAGCCCAGTTCACTTGCCGTTCCAATTACATTGACCATACTGCGCCCTTCAATTACCACTTTTCTTCCGTATTTATCCGCAGAATTTACAATCTGCTGCACCCGATCTACATTGGAAGCAAACGTTGCCACAATAATCCGATTTGCAGTATGTTCTGCAAAAATATTGTCAAACGTTCTTCCAACGGTACGCTCTGACATTGTAAACCCGGGTCGTATCGCATTGGTACTGTCACACATCAGTGCCAGCACACCCTTTTTTCCAATCTCTCCAAACCGCTGCAGATCAATCATATCCCCAAATACCGGCGTATAATCCACTTTAAAATCCCCTGTATGAATCAAAATCCCTGCCGGTGTATAAATCGCCAATGCAGCCGCATCTGCAATACTATGATTAGTACGGATAAATTCAATCCGAAAACAGCCTAAATTAATGGACTGCCCATGTTTTACTACTTTCCGCTTAGTATTTTTCATCAAATTATGTTCTTTTAATTTATGTTCAATCAGCCCCATTGTCAGTTTGGTGGCATAGATTGGCACACAAATTTCCTTCAGTACATACGGCAGCGCACCAATATGATCCTCATGCCCATGTGTAATCACAAACCCTTTTACCTTTGCCGCATGTTCTCTTAAATAGGTGATATCTGGAATCACCAGATCAATTCCCAGCATATCATCACTTGGAAAAGACATTCCACAATCCACAACAATAATACTGTCCTCAAATTCGATCACAGTCATATTCATTCCGATTGCTTCTAATCCTCCCAGTGGAATGATTTTCACTCTTGAATTGTTTTCATTTTTCAAACACTACACCTCCTGCACTTATTCCTCTTCAATCTCGACATCCTCTAAAAGTTCGGAAAATATCGCTGTTACAGCTTTCCTCTCTATCTCATCCTCTACCATTCTATAATCCGCCTCTGTATCAGACTCTTCTGATAGATCCTTTAAAATATAAGCCTCTGCTTCTTCCTCTTCTTCTGAAGCTTCTGTTACCAATAAATAGTTTTTCCCATGAAATCTGGTTTCTTCAATTACATAAAATTTCGTTTCTTCCCCCGTTTCCGGTATCTGAAATACTATTTTTTCCAAATCTTTTCTCCGTTTCTTATACCTCTTTTTTTATTGCATCCAAATATTCCTGCAGAATCAATACTGCCGCCAACATATCTACATATTTTTTTCTGTCTTCTCTCTTTTTGATTCCGACCTCATCCATCCATTCATCAGCGGCGACCGTAGTTAAACGTTCGTCCCACAATATCACTTCTAATCCTGTTCTTTTCTCCAACAACTCTTTAAACACCAAAGTCTTTTCGCAGCGGACTCCCTCCGTATCATTCATATGAATCGGATAGCCCAATACGATTTTCTCTACTTCATATTCTTTTATCAATGCTTCCAAACGAGCCAGCGTCTGTCTATGCTTGTCTTCCCTCTCTCTGCGTACAATCTCTACACCCTGCGCAGTAAGTAAAAGAGCGTCACTTACAGCAACGCCAACTGTTTTAGAACCATAATCAAGGCCCATTATTCTCATACGTTCTCCAGTCCTCTTTCAGAATCTGTCAGGATTCTACTTGCTCTGCAGCTTGTTCTGAATATAGTACTGTAATGCTTCTTCCAACAATTCATCACGTTCTACTTTCATAATCAGACTGCGAGCGCCTTTATGACTTGTGATATAAGTAGGATCTCCAGACATAATATAGCCCACAATCTGGCTTACCGGATCATAGCCTTTTTCTGACAGTGCTTTATATACACTTTCCAATATGTCACACACTTCCAGTTGTGGTTCCTGTGCCACCTTAAAATATTGTGTATTATTTAAATTACTTTGCATCTTTATCGTCCCCAAGTCACTTCTTAATTTTCCGTATCATTCTGCTG
>CAJUGZ010000274.1 GCA_910585855.1 uncultured Lachnospiraceae bacterium
CTTAATGTATTTTCATCAAATGTATGCGCAGGTGCAAAAAATATTTCAGGTATTATCTCATGCTCCCGAAGAATTTTCATACCATCTCTTATTTTTTGACACTGCCTTTCAAAAGGTACTCCTGCAAATTCACTTCTGCTATTAACAGGATTTATTCCTCCCTCATTTGTTTCAAATACATGCGTATATCCATGAAGTGCAGGAATCCATCCTTTATTCTTCCATTGGCATATTAATCCCCAAAATTCATTAACCTTTTCATAAGATAATAAATTTGGATCTTGATTTGCAGGAATAATTCCATAAATGGGTTTTATTTTATACTTATCTAATAACCTTTCCATCTGCATCCATTTTTTAATATTCATATATTCAGATGCATCATCTAATCTTATTAAATACATAATCAGTTCCTCACAAACTGTAGTTACTTATATTCTGTTTATATTTGAACCTATATTTCTCCAATTTTTAAGTAAAATTTCTGTAACTTCATTGCATTTTCTTTCACATCATACCCCATTTTTTTCGTCATTTTTGCTTGACCATGCCTATCCTGCCCAGAAAATTTTATGATTTTTTCCGCCCAAACTTCTGCACTATAGTCAAGCCCCATCCTGCAAATAAATCCTATATCTAAATCTATTTCTTTCGGAATACATTCAGACACAATACAAGGCAATCCAGCCGTTTGTGCTTCTATAACAACAATTCCAAGCCCCTCCCATAACGACGGAAAGACAAATACATCCATTGCCTGATAGTAATCCTGTGTATTACTTCTACTACCTAAAAAAATCACTTTTTCATAAACTTCTAACTGTTTACATTTCCTTTCAACAGCTTCTCTTCTATCACCATCTCCCACCAAAAGAAGTACTGCATTTTCTTTTTTCTTAACTATTTCAGCAAATACTTCCACTAAAAATTCATGATTTTTAACAGCACTTATTCGTCCCACATGACCAACCACAAATTTATCTTCAATATTTAATTCTGCTCTTACCTGTTTTCGCTTATCCTGGTCAAAGTTAAATCTTGCAGCATCTATTGCATTAGGAATAACTCTGTAATTTTTCCTTTTAGCAATATTTTTCCCATATAACCATTCTCCCGCTTCTTCCGAACAAGCAAACATATAATCCGCCCGATATCGAATCGGGAACTGCATTACATTCTTTACAATCGCTGCTATACCTCGTCCATTCGATGTACTATGACTATGTGCGATAGCATAACATCCATACTTATGAGCAATACTAATGCACAAAGCAGCAACACTTCTTACATGAGAATGAAACACTTTATATTCTGGATGTAATGAAAAAAACCGATTCCACCATGTTAGAAATTCAAAATAATTTCTTCCATTAAATTGCGGTGATTCAAAAACTCTCCCGCCCAATTGAATGATTTCCTGATAATACCCACTCTTTTCATTCGGAAACGTGATAAAATCAAATTGTAATTTTTCTCTGTCAATCTTCCGATAAATTTCCATCACAAAAGATTGCGAACCTCCAAATTGCAATAGCCCTATGTAATGTAGAACTCTTGTCATAACTTTTACCTTTATCTCTCAATCTCTCTCATATATGCTTCAACTACAAGTTTTCGGTCAAACTGCACTTCTACTTTTTTCCTTCCAGCCAGTCCCATTTTCTTTCGTTCCTCGTTACTTAACTTCATAAATTTTTCAATTACTTCTATCAGCTTCTTGCTGTTTCTCTGCGGAATCATATATCCATTTACACCGTCATCAACGACTTCTCTACATCCGCTTCTGTCTGTTGTAATGATTGGCCTGCCGCAGGCACATGCTTCTAAGAGCACATTGGATAATCCTTCTGGATAATAAGTAGGATGGATAACGCAATGGATATCTTTAAGAAACTCTGCCACATCACGAATCATTCCATGATAAATAATCGTTTTGTCCTTATCCCATTTATCTAATCTTCCCTTATATTCATCTTCACAAAAACCACATACATGGAACTCAATATTTGGATGTCTTTCCTTAATTACTTTTGCTGCTTCTAAATATTCATCAATCCCTTTTTCCTTCATAATTCGGGATATAAAAGCAAAGCGTACAATTTTATCATCCGGATATTCTTTAACAGAAAACCGTTCAAGATTAACACCCGATCCCGGAAGCAGTCCATGTTTTTCTACCGCAATATTATTCACCCTGAAAAATTCTCGATTTTCTGTATTCTGAAAGAAAACTTTTTGTACTTTCCTGAATGCTGCCTTATAAAGCAGTATTATCAATTTTTGACTTAATCCCGGATTTTCTACCGCCGTTCCCAAGCCAGTAATATTCGCTATAAACGGAATATTTTTTTCTGCTGCTGCCATTGCACCATAAATATTAGGTTTAATGGTATAACCTAGAATGATATCTGGTTTTACCTGTGCAATAAGTTTTCGGTAAGTCAAATAAAGCTTTATTTCATTTACCGGATTCATCCCATGACGTTCCATCTCCAGTTCATAGTAATGACACCCTAACTTCTTTAAATCTTCTATTCTTTCCCCATACGGAGAAGATACAGACACATCGTACCCATCATCAATCAGGCACTCTACTAATTCCAGGCGAAAATTATAGATTACAACATCATGATTGACAAGAAAAAGAACTTTCCTTTTGATTGCTGTATCCTTTACATCATAATCCCTTTGAACGCTTTTTTCTTCTGTACGTAGAATAGATTCTTTTAAAGATATCTTCTGATAATCGATTCCTTCATATTGTGAAATACATTGCGCATAACAGTTATTTCCAAATGCCTTATTAACCAGTTTTCCTATCTTTCCCGGAAGTTTAGCACCAAATAAAATAGCAGGATTCAATAAAAATACCCTCCTGCTTCTTTTACCATGTACTCTGCATATTTCTTTAATCATTTCACTTGTTTTTGTCCACTCGTCGTTTTGCGGGACAAGTACAACTGCATTTTCTTTTATTTCTTTTATCAACATTACCTGACATAAGAATTCACAAAGATTTTCAATATAAAGCATTGACCGCTGATTATCTACATCCGGATATATCGGCAAGTTCCTGGCTATTTTCGATAATACAGGATAATTTCCTTTACTTCCATTTCCATAAATCATCGGCGGCCTTAGAACAATCACTTTAAATACATCATTTGCCAGTAAGCGTAACGCAAAATCTGCCTGAAGCTTTGAATCACCATAAAAATTTTCCGGAACCGGAACGGTATTCCTGTCAATGATTTTTTGCTTTCCATATGGTGCAGAATCTCCATATACAATCATAGATGACATAAAAATAAATTCTTTTACGCCTTCTGCCTTTGCTTTTTTAGCAACTTCAATCGCAAGTTTTGTATTTACAGCATAATATTTTTCTTTTTCCTTATCATCTGCTTTCCCGACATCTGCATGTGCTATCCCCGCTACATGGAAAATAATATCATAAACCGAGAAATCATAACTTTTCCAACGGTTATTCATCATATCAATGGATTCAATGGTAAAATTAGATCCATAATATTTTGCTGCATAAGTACAAAATTCTTCTCCAATATAAGAACCTGTACCGGTAATAAGAATTTTTTTATGAGCAAGCCTGTCCACTTCTACCGGCTCACCAAAACCAATATGACCAATAAGTTCTTCCTCAGACCTTCCATTAGTATAACAGCATTCAGACCTATTTAATTTTCCTGTTCCGCCTTCGATAACCGTATTATCATAGGCAACTTTACTTATCGTTCTCCAAAAACATCGAGCATCAAAGAATAAGCTTTCTTTTTCTACATACTCCCCATCAAGCCTTGCCTTTACAGGAATTTCAATTTCATCCCGTCCGTTAATCTGCGCCCATCCCGTCAGCCCAGGTTTAACATTATTTGCACCATATTGATCTCTCTCTGCAATAAGCAAATCCTGGTTCCACAAACCTGGCCTTGGCCCGATAATACTCATATTGCCGATAAAAATATCCCATATCTGCGGAAGTTCATCTAATGAATGTTTTCTTAAAAACCTTCCTACTCTGGTTATGTACTGTTCGGGATTATCCAGCATGTGTGTTGGAACATCATGAGGAGTAGACATTTTCATACTTCTGAATTTATGAAGTTTAAAAAACTTTTTATTTTGTCCTACCCGTTTCTGTACAAAAATTGCCGGACCTGGATCTTCAATCTTTATCGCAAGTGCAATTATCCCCATAACAGGTGCAAGAATAACAAGTCCTATAAAAGAAAGGAGAATATCGATGATTCTTTTTATCGTTTTATCATAGAAACCAGATAAACCTTCTGATTTTCCAATAACCTCAAGATGCCCTTTCACACCATCTGCATTTTCTTTATCGCAATCATTTTCCACAAAAATAACTTTTTTGCCCTCAAACGGATTTTTCTGCTTGACCTCATTTTCGTAAACAGAATCGGCTTTCTTCTTTCGGACAATAACATTCATAATTACAAATGTGGTTCCCAGTATAATTGCAGAAGTTTTTACTATAGCTTTTATACATTTCTTCTTTTTGGACATCTTCTAACTCTCCCTGCACATCTTAATAAGGATAATTTTAAACATACTATTTCAGAAATTATTTACCTGCATTTATCCAAATTTATCGATTAAACCAACCTTTTTACCTGATACGTCGGCACAATCTTCTTCACTTCCCCCCGTATCGCCTCCGAATCCAGATTCGCCACCTCATACAGCCTGTCCAACTGCACACAAAACTCTTCCATATCAAACGCAATCGGCTTCCCGATATGAATCAATTTATTCGGCGTATCCTGCAGCCCCTCTTCATCCATCAAAAGTTCTTCATACAGCTTCTCCCCCGGCCTTAACCCGGTAAAGGTAATCGGGATATCTTCGTCAGGTTCATACCCCGAAAGCCGTATCAGATTCTTCGCCAAATCCAATATCTTCACCGGCTCTCCCATATCCAGAACAAAGATCTCCCCGCCCTTTGCATAAGCCCCAGCCTGCAGTACTAAAGACACCGCCTCCGGTATCGTCATAAAATACCGGATAATCTCCGGATGCGTCACCGTCACCGGCCCGCCCTGCTCAATCTGCTTCTTAAACAACGGAATTACCGATCCATTACTCCCCAAAACATTTCCAAACCTTACCGCCACAAAGTCCGTCTTTGATTTAGCGTTCATCATCTGAACCACCATCTCGCACATCCTTTTCGACGCTCCCATAATGTTCGTCGGGTTCACCGCCTTATCCGTCGAAATCAGCACAAACCGTTTCGTCCCATACTTATCTGCTGCTCTTGCCGTCTTATATGTACCGAAGACATTATTCTTTATCGCTTCATTCGGGCTGTCCTCCATCAGCGGTACATGCTTGTGCGCCGCCGCATGGTACACAATCTCCGGCCGATATTTCTCAAACACCGACTCTACCCGATGTGTATTCCTCACCGACCCAATCAGCACCACAAGATTTAACCCCGGGAATTTTTCCTTTAACTCCTGCTGAAGGTCATAGGCATTATTCTCATACACATCAAAGACAATGAGCTGCTTGGGCTGATGCCCGGCGATCTGCCGGCAGAGTTCACTCCCTATCGATCCTCCGCCCCCAGTGACCAGCACGACTTTCCCCCGAACATAATCAAGAATCTCATCCATATTCACCCGCACCGGTTCCCGCCCCAGAAGGTCTTCAATTTCCACCTCCCGCAGCTTCCCCACGCTGACTTCCCCGTTAAGAAG
>CAJUGZ010000275.1 GCA_910585855.1 uncultured Lachnospiraceae bacterium
CACATCCTGCTTCTATGCAGGGTGTGAAAAAAAAGGGGCGTGTTTAGCCCGGATGTTAGGAAAGAGGATAACTTATGGCTGGTAAAATCCTTCCTTACATCCGTTTCGTTTCGGCTGAAATGAGGGCGAATTGCGCCCCGGTCTGTCCGGTTGGAGAAAGGAAAAGGCAGAAGTCTTAGAACTTCTTGCTTTTTGGAAACCGGAACAGCAGGCTGCCCACCGTTTTCGAATCTGGCGTCCTCTAAACTTACAAAATAAAATTTCTATAAAAATCGTACGCTATCAGCAATTTTCAGCTTGAAAAAAATCCCAATTATGCTACACTGTAAGAAATACGCACAAAGGAGGTAGAAGATGGAGTTAAAGGAATTAGTGGCAAAGAATCGTTCTTATCGCAGATTTTATGAAGAGCCTATTTCTGAAGAAACACTAAAGGAATTGGTTGCTTTGGCGAGGATTACGCCGTCTGCGGCAAATGCACAGGCTTTAAAATATCGTTTAGTTTATACAAAAGAAGAGAATGAAAAGGTATTTCAAACGCTTCGATGGGCTGGTGCGCTTTTGGACTGGGATGGACCAAAGGAGGGAGAGCGTCCAAGTGCCTATATTGTTATTTTATGTGATCAGACTTTGGGAAAGAATAAGATGACAGATGACGGAATTGCTGCGCAGACCATTTTGCTTGGAGCAGTAGAAAAGGGTTTGGGCGGCTGTATGCTTGGAAATGTAAAGCGGGAAGAACTGGCAGAGGCTTTGGGAATCGACAGGGAACGGTTTGCGATTGATTTGGTATTGGCATTGGGAAAGCCAAAGGAAACGGTGGTGCTAGTGGATCTGCCGGAAAGCGGAGATACTCGTTACTATCGGGATGATGCGAAAGTGCATTATGTGCCGAAACGTTCATTGGAAGAGTTGATTTTAGAGAAGACTGCTGCAGAATAAAGGAAAATTGAAAATTGGAGGAAAGAATGAAAGCGTGGGAAAGTAAGATTCGGAAAGTTGTTCCTTATGTACCGGGAGAACAGCCAAATCAGAAGAATATGATAAAATTAAATACAAATGAAAATCCGTATCCACCTTCTTTGTTGGTAGAGCAGGCAAAAGTGGATATGGATGCTGCTTCACTTCGTCTTTATCCCGATCCGGCGGCATCGGAGTTGGTAAAGGCGATTGCTGACCGATATGAATTAGAAGAGAATCAGGTATTTGTTGGTGTGGGATCGGATGATGTGCTGGCTATGGCATTTTTGACTTTTTTTAATTCGGACAAGCCGATTTTATTTCCAGATATTACGTATTCTTTTTATGATGTATGGGCAGAGCTGTTTCGGATTCCCTATCAGGTGCAGCCGCTGGATGAAAATTTTCGGATTCAGGCATCAGACTATGCAAAAGAAAACGGAGGTGTGATTTTTCCGAATCCTAATGCACCGACCGGAGTGTTGGTTGATTTGGATTTTATTGAAGGAATTTTAAAGAAGAATACGGATGTGATTGTAATTATAGATGAGGCCTATATTGATTTTGGCGGAGTATCTGCTTTGCCATTGATTAAAAAATATGAAAATCTTTTGATTGTACAGACTTTTTCAAAATCCCGGTCATTGGCGGGGCTTCGAATTGGATATGCAATGGGAAATGCAGCGTTGATTCAGGCGATGCAGGACGTAAAGTATTCGTTTAATTCTTATACCATGAATCTTTTTACAATCCGGCTTGGAGTAGCAGCGATTCAGGATCAGGCATATTTTGAAAAGACGAGAGAAAAGGTCATTGCGACCAGAGAGCGTACAAAAGTAAGATTGAAAGAATTAGGATTTTCTTTTCAGGATTCTATGACAAATTTTATTTTTGCTACGCATAAAAATTATCTGGCAAAAGATATTTTTGAATATTTAAAGACAAAGCAAATCTATGTACGATATTTTTCTAGTAATCTGCGTATTCAGAATTATCTGCGTATTTCAATTGGAACAGATCAGGAGATGGATACATTGATTGCAGTATTAAAGGAATATTTAAGATAAAATCAGTTATCCTATAAGATATAGGAAAGGGGAAGTACAGTCTGATTTAGAAAGGTTTTGTTTATGAAAATAATAATGAATATAATCCGTGGTATTTTGATTGGAATTGCAAATGTAATTCCCGGAGTAAGCGGCGGAACAATGGCAGTATCACTTGGTATTTATGATAAAATGATTTCTTCTGTTACAGGGCTGTTTCGGCATTTTAGGGAGAGTATGCTGTTTCTTTTGCAGCTTTTTATTGGGATGGGAATTGGAATTGTCGGATTTGCCTATGCGATTGAGTATTTATTTGGAAAATATCCATTTCCGACAGCAATGGCATTTATTGGTTTGATTATCGGCGGAATTCCTATGATGTTGGATGTGCTGCAGTTAGATCTAAGGCGGACACATAAAAAGGTGGGTGTTTTGCATGGAATTGCCTTTTTATTGTTATTTGCTTTGGCAGTTGGGCTTCCTTTGATGGGAACAGGAGCAGAGGCAGATCTGAGTAAAAGTTCGATTGGGATAATGATAGGATTGTTTTTTATCGGAATGATTGCTTCAGCCACTATGGTAGTGCCGGGAGTCAGTGGATCGATGGTATTGCTGATACTGGGGTATTATAACAGTATTATTAGCGAAATTACCGGATTTTTGGACTCTCTTAGAGCAATGAATCTGGCTGGGATAGGACATGGATTTGCAGTGCTGATGCCGTTTGGAATTGGTGTAATTGTTGGAATTGTTGTAATTGCAAAAGTGATTGAGTGGCTGCTTGCCCATTATCGTACCTTGACTTATAGTGCTATTTTAGGGCTGATTGTGGCGTCTCCGTTTGCCATTTTTATTAATCAGTATAAGGCAGGGACACTTTCTTTTACTATACCGGGAGTGATAGTCGGTGTGATTTTAATGCTGGTCGGTGCGTATCTGACTTGGTTTTTAGGAGGACTTGGTACGCAGGATTAGACAGAAGAAATCGGGGGGAGGAGAGAAAGGGAGGACAGTATGGAAAGCAAGAAAAAAAAGTATGGAAAAATGTTATTAAATATGGGAATTACTTTAGGCGGGATTTTACTGGTCTGCTTTGCAGGCCCGAAATTTCTTTCCTTTTTTATGCCATTTTTTATTGGTGGAGTCATTTCTATGATAGCCAATCCTTTGGTTCGTTTTTTGGAGAGAAAATTAAAGATTGTTCGAAAACATAGTTCTTTTGTTATTATTATTGCGACGATTGCATTGGTTGTAACAGGGGGATATTTTTTGATTGTTCGGACAGTAATGGAAATTTTTGGATTTATTTCTGAGCTGCCAAGTATGTATGCAAATCTGCAGTTACAATTTATGGATATTGGAGAGAAATTTGAACGATTTTTTGAATTGCTGCCGGTGGAAATTCGGATGAGTTTAAAAAATTGGGGAACGATTGTAAGCAGTTATCTGTCGGATGTGATAGCGGCGATTGGAGTACCTACGGTAGAGGCAGCGGGCAGTGTGGCAAGAAATATTCCAAATGCATTTGTAATGTTTATAGTAACTATGATGTCCGCATATTTTTTTATTGCTGACAGAGAGCGGATTGTTGGAATTATTCGTAAGGTTACGCCAAAGTCTGTTATGCAGCAGTTTGATCGAATTTATGCACAGATTAAAAAATTGATTGGCGGATATTTTGCAGCACAATTTAAAATTATGGGAATTGTGGCATTGATTTTATTTGTCGGATTTTTACTTTTGCGGGTGCGGTATGCGATTTTATTTGCTGCATTGATTGCATTTTTGGATTTTCTTCCTTTTTTCGGAACAGGAACAGCATTGATTCCTTGGGCGATTGTTTTGTTTTTAGCAGGAGATTATGCAACAGCGATTGGATTGATTGTTATTTATCTGGTAAGTCAGTTGGTACGACAGATTATTCAGCCTAAGATTGTCGGTGACAGTATGGGATTAGATCCGCTGGCTACTTTATTTTTTATGTATATTGGATTTAAAGTAAAGGGAATTGCTGGTATGATTTTAGCAGTTCCGGCAGGAGTAATATTGATAGAACTGTTTCATGCAGGTGTATTTAATCCGCTGATTGACGGGGCAAAAGAAATTATTAATGATATTAATGAATACAGAAAAATGTAATGGTTATACTACCTTATGAAGTGAAAATTATGCTGAATAAGGAGGAATTAAAAATGCCAGTATTAGATTGTAATGTTACTAGTTGTATTCATAATGCAAACGAACGCTGCTGTAAGGGGAATATTTTAATTGAAGGAGCAGAGGCAAAGGATTCCAATGCAACCTGCTGTGCAAGCTACTATGAAAGAGAAGAGGATTCTTATCGGAATCAGTATGAATCACCGGACACAACTCTTCAGGTAGACTGTGAAGCACATCATTGCCGTTTTAACAGTGATAATGAATGTCATGCAGAGCATATCGGAATTGCAGGAACAAATGCAACCTGCTGCGACGAAACACGGTGTGCCAGCTTTCAGTGTACTTGTGGATGCCGATAAGCTGAATTGACAATAAAATACCTGCCTTTTTTCTTTTAGGTCTAGGGCAAAGTCAGATAGACAAGAAAGGAAAAGGCAGGTTGTTTTTTATTTTGGTTACCATTTAAAATCAATATGCTGACCAACCATTTTTTCTTCTTCTGTTTGTACAAAATCACTTTCTGCATAGTAGGAGATATCCTCTATTTTTTTAAGCAGTTCGTCTATAGAAGAGGCAGTTACTGTTACAAGATCTTCTTTTGTCTGTTCTGTGCGTTTTTCTGTTAGTTTTTCTTCGGTAGCTTTTTTGGCGTCTTTTTTTTCTTCGATTTTCTTTTGTTCCGCTTTTTTCTTTGCATTTTTTTCGATTCGCTTCTTTTGTGCAGCAAGGGATTTATCGACTACGGCAAAGAAAGAAGCACATCCTTTTTCGTTAATCTGCATACCAAATCCTTTTACGCTGGAGTTATTTTTAAGATTTGCTTTTAGCTGCGGGAGTTTGGCTGCTGCACTGCTGATAATTCCTTCATATTGACTGCGGAATTTTTCATCGGTTGCCATTTTCTCTAATTTTTCTTCATCAATTAAAACTACCATTTTAGTGGGATTGGCATAGCTGGCTGCCTGAGATTTTGCAACTTCTTTCATATCGTTGCTGACTAAAATAAAGTCCATATTGGAGAACTTTTTCTTTAATTCTTTGTAGTATTCGGCAGCTTTTTCGCTAAGTTCCGGTTTCCCGATGGTTTTTCCATAGTTTCCGGCTTTTTTCTGTGTGCCGTATGTTTCATGGACAGCACCTGCCTGAGCGGCGTTTTCAATGATTTCTGATGAGATCATGGTATCTTCCTCCTTTATTTTTTATTTTATAATTTAATTGCTGTTTTTTTGGATTATTTCTATTGTTATGTATATCGGCTATAAGCAGTTTTTTTATAATAAGTTAGGAGGTTTTTCCAAATCAGATGCAGGATTTGGCTGGCGATAGAAAAGTTGAGTTTGTGGGCAGAGTGCTTATTGTCTTTTGGTTTTTTGGAGAGAGGACGCCAGATTGGAAAACGGTGAACAGCCTGCTGTTCCGGTTTCCAAAAAGTAAGAAGTTCTAAGACTTCTGCAGTTTTATTTTTCCAACCGGACAGACCGGAGCGCAATTCGCCTGCATGGCAGCCAAAACGAAATGGACAT
>CAJUGZ010000276.1 GCA_910585855.1 uncultured Lachnospiraceae bacterium
TTGCTTTTTGGAAACCGGAACAGCAGGCTGCCCATCGTTTTCGAATTTGGCGTCCTCCCCCTGAAGATATAAAAAAGATTTCTTGTAGAATACGAGATACTATGTTATAGTAAGATCAAAGTATACAGATAAAAAATGGGAATAAAAAAGCTGGGTTTATCGATCAATGAAATTAATATAGAGTAGATTCGACAGAACAGACAGAAAGGAGGAAGGAAGGGAATTTAAATGCGAATCTGGAAAGATATGCTGATTGTGGTAAAGAAATAGCAGGATTGGGGTATCTGTATAAAATAAATAGGGATTTTAGATAGGGACAAAGGAGCATAAGCAAAGTGAGATAGTTTTTAAGGTGGGCTATCTTTTTTAAGTAGAAAGGAGAAAGGAGAAGAAGAAAGAAAAAATGGAAGAAAGTGAAACGGAAGAAATGAAAGGATATAAGGATTTTATTATTACAAAGGAAAATTTATGGGATGTTTTAATTTATTATCAAGGAAGAACTTTTTATACTGTAAAAAGACTTCCATTTACTTATCAAATTAAAGGAGGAGAATTTTTTACAGATAGAAAGAAGAAATCAATTACAAAGGCTACTTTTGAGCAGGCTTTTCAGAAAGTACAGGAGGATAAAGAACATAGAATTACCGGACCAAAAAGTTTATGTTGTTTTGGTGGACCTTATATATGGGCTGTATTTAAGGAATTAGGAATTGTATCTTAGAAGACGGTGAGGGCTTTATTTAAAAGATTTATGAAAAGTCGATAAAAGAAAAGGGGAAACCGTATGCTGAAAAAATTAGAAAATAAGAAAATTAAAAAGAAATTAAATTATGCTTATCAAATTGTAATTAAATTAATGGTTTTATCTGGTATTCTTAGTATGATTGGACTTGGACTTTTATATAGAAATTTAAATAATTATATCAATGGTGCTCAGGCAGCGGATACGGCTGTAAAGTTATGTCGTGTAAGCGTTAATATTGTAGCAAGAAATATTCGGGAAATGGTTTTAAATGAGGATACATCTTCTTTTAATAATTATAAGAGTAAAGTAGATGAAAGAATGACAGAAGTTGAAGAACAACTTGCTATTTTAAAAGGTACCAATATGATATCTTCTCAGGTTTATCAAAGATATGAAACAGCTTTAGCAAATTGGAGTACGATTGGATATAGAATAATGGATCTGATAAAGGCGGGAGATAGAGAAACAGCGGTTCAGGAAATTTTGAATTACTGTGCTCCGGCATTAGAGCAGGTAGTAGAGATTTCTAAGGAAATTGATCAGATTACGGATGAATTAAAGAAAGAAGCAATTCATGAAGGGTGGTCAACGGCGTTTTACGGAGTAATATCGATTGTACTATTTATTGTTATTGCTACCATTTTGTCTATACGAATTGGAAATTACCTGATTTTATCACTTACAGAGCCGATTTCTGAATTGGAAAATGCAACGGAGGAACTGGCAAAAGGAAATTTACATAGTGAATTAACGTATTATTCGGAAGATGAAATCGGAGGTTTGGAAGAAAGTCTGCGTCAGTCTATGAAAATCTTATCTTCTTATATTGATGATATTGGAAGAGTAATGAAAGAGTTTTCAAATGGAAACTTTGATGTAAGACCGCAGGTAGAATGGAAGGGAGAATTTGTAGGAATTTTAAATTCTTTTGTAGAGTTTGAAAAAAGTATGGCGGATATGGTAAATGGTATTCAGCGTGTATCAGATCAGGTAAAAAACGGATCTGAACAGGTTTCGGCAAGTTCGGTAGACTTAGCGAAAGGTGTAACGGAACAGGCAGCAATTACAGAAGAATTATCTGCTACCTTGCAAACTGCTTCTGAACGGGTATCTCATAATGCGGAAAATGCAAAGCATATTAGCGGAAAGGTGGATGCACTAGGAAAAGAGATTAATGACAGCAATGGAAAAATGCAGGAAATGGTGCAGTCTATGACAGCGATTAGTGATTCTTCAAAAGAAATCAGTAAAATTATTGCTACGATAAATGACATTGCTTCTCAGACAAATTTATTGGCTTTAAATGCTTCTATAGAAGCAGCACGTGCAGGGGATGCAGGAAGAGGATTTGCGGTGGTAGCCGATCAGGTATCTGTATTGGCTGCACAGAGTTCACAGGCAGCAAAGGAGTCTACTATGCTGATTGAAACTTCTGTACATGCAGTGGAAAAGGGTATGATAGTTGCAGAAGAAACGGCAAAATTGTTAGAGGGAGTAGTGGAAGGTTCACAGATGATTACAGAAGAGGTTACAGAGATAGCTACAGAATTAGAAACACAGGCAGCTTCCATTACTGAAATTAACAGAGGAGTGGAAAATATTAATGATGTGGTACAGACTAATTCGGCTGCTTCAGAGGAATGTGCTGCTACCAGTCAGGAGATGAATAATCAGGCAATGTCTTTGGAACAGTTAATTCAGAAGATTCGAGTAAGAGCAAGTTGATTTGAAATCGAAATCGAAAAAAGAGATATTTTTTAGATTTTGGTTAAAAAAGGGACAAAAGAAGTTAAGTTTTGCCTGTACAATCGTTTGGAAATATGTTACAATAGAACTATAATTTTGTAGAAATTGCACAGCAAATTTCACAAACGAAAGGGGTAAGACACTATGGCAATGTGGAAGAAAATCAAAAAACCGTTGGCAGTAGCAATGGCTGGTATGATGATGCTGGGAAGTTTTGCAGGTCCGGTGGCACGCAATGTTTTGGCAGACGAGCCGGTACTGGCATTTGACACAGCAGCAGGCGGCGGAAAGTATGCAACAGGAGGACGTGGATATGATACCTATGTTGTAACTTCTCTGGAAGACTATGGCAAGGAGGATACACCGATTGAAGGTACACTTCGCTATGGAATCGAACAGGTTGCAATGGCAAACGGTGGTGCAACTATTGTATTTAATGTTGGCGGTGTAATCGATCTGAAGACAGACTTAAAATTTAAGGATGTAAAAAATGTTACGATTGCGGGACAGACTGCTCCGGGAGATGGAATTACGATTGCAGGATATCAGACTGATATCAGTAATTCGGAGAATTTAATTATCCGCTATATGCGTTTCCGTCCGGGCGCTGAAAATGTCAGCAACGGCAGTGATTCGATGGATGCACTTTGGGGCAGAGATAATAAGTTGTTTATGATTGACCACTGCTCTTTTAGCTGGAATACAGATGAAACGCTGTCTACTTACCGTGGACAGAACGGAACGGTTCAGTACTGTATGATTTATGAGAGCTTAACTGTATCAGGTCATACAAAGGGACGTCATGGCTATGGTGGTATCTTTGGCGGTGACAATGTAATTTTCCAGTATAATTTGATAGCAAATACAACCTCCCGTGCTCCTAGAATGGGCGGTGGATCTATGGGAGATCCAACCAAAGAGGCAGCAGGTGATGCTTATCAGTACTGTGCAACTACACAGGTAAGCAATAATATTATCTATAACTATGGATTTAATGTAGTTCATGGCGGCGGCTGGCAGTATACCAACTATATGAATAACTATATGATCAATGGTCAGGGTTCAAGAGAAAATATTGCTCAGATTATTGCAAATGCCGGTGAAAATAAAAAAACAGGCGGATTCTATGTATCTGGAAATGCACTCTATGACGGAAGTGTGAAAAATGAAGCAATTTCTGCAGATAACAGCGGTGACGGAAAGAACAGCGGTACAGTAAATACAGCTCCTGACTGGACAACGATTGCAGATAAGCAGTATACCTCAACGGTAGGCGGTGTTTCTTTTATGGAAACCAAGTCGTGTGATTTCCCTCTGGAAGCAGAGATGGAATCAGCAGAAGCAAGTTATAATAAGATTTTAACACAGGCAGGTGCAACCTATCCAAGAAGAGATGCACATGATGCCCGTGTAGTAGAAGAAGTAAGAAACGATACAGGTCGTTTTATCAATACCGAAGAGGAAGTCGGCGGCTATACAATGGCAACTATAAGCAGAGAAGCTGGTTATGATACTGATATGGATGGTATGCCGGATGCCTATGAAGATGCAAACGGATTGAATAAAAATGATAAAAATGATGCAAAAGCGATTGCGGCAAACGGACGCTCTAATGTAGAAAATTATTTTAACGGAATTGTAAATCCGACAAAAGAAGCGGATAACCCAACCGTAAAATTGACTGTAGCAAATAATACACAGTTTGCAGAGGGCAGCACAATTACTATTGGTGCAGAAGCATCGGCAAACAATGGCGGAAGTATTGAAAAAGTAGAATTCTATAATGGATCACAGTTAGTCGGAACAGCGACGGCAGCTCCTTATCAGTGCAATTTGACCGGATTAGAAGACGGAACTTACTTTATCTCAGCAAGAGCCTACGACAACAGCGGAACGGCTACACAGGCAACCGCAGCACAGATTCATGTCAACAGTACGGCAGGTACAGGAGCATATACCAGTGTCGATATCGGAAATCCGGGAGTTACAGGCGCAGCTTCTTTGGAAAATGGAGTATTGACAGTAAAAGGTGCAGGAAAGTTAGGAAAATCGGAAGGAGCATTAACTGGTGATGTAGCAGATGCAACCACCGATAATTTCCACTATGTATATCAGAATTTAAGCGGTGACGGTACGATTGTTGCCAAATTAGAGGATGTTACAGCATTAGATAATCATGCTTTAACCGGTTTGATGATTCGGGAAAGCACCAGCAATCAGGCAAAGACTGCTGTATTGGCAATGTCTTTGGTAAAACAGAATACAAAGTTAAACGAAGGAAATCCAGATATTGCAGATACTACATGGGCAGTTTATCTTGCAAATCGTGGAGCAACAAAAGTATTAAGTGACAGCGGCGAAGAACTGGCATTGAATCCAGAAGGTGCAATCAATGAATTAGGTGAGCAGATTGATTCTAAGTCAAGTGCGTTAAAAGCAGGTGTACCGCTGGTAGAAGATTTTTATTTTAGGATGCCGGAAAACGGAAAGAGTGTAACTAATGGCATCTGGCTGAAGTTAGTGCGGGAAGGTGATGTATTTACTGGATATGCAAAGAATACGGAAGCAGAAGAGTGGAAACTGATTGGTTCGGCAGAAATTCCTATGGCAGCCGATGTTTTGATTGGATTTGCAGTAGATGCCAATAAGGTTGCAAATGATCTGGATAATTTAAGTACAGCGAAGTTCTCCAATATCAGTATGGGTGCAGGTAGTACATATGTAGTAAAGAATGGCGATTATTTATTAAAGATTGCTAGAGAGAACGGATGTACGGTAGAACAGTTAAAAGCAGCAAATCCGAATATTAAGAATATCAACTTTATTCGGGCTGGTTGGGTATTAAATATTCCAAGTGCAAATTAAGAGTAAGGGAAAACAGTGCTTCTAATGAATTGTTAGAGGTACTGTTTTTTTGATTTGGTTGGAGGGGGACGGCTAGAGGACGCCAGATTCGAAAACGGTGGGCAGACTGCTGTTCCGGTTTACAAAAAGCAAGAAGTTCTAAGACTTCTGCCTTTTCCTTTTTCCAGTCGGACAGACCGGGGCGCAATTCGCCCTCATTTCAGCCGAAACATAATTGGTGTAAGGAAGGATGTTATCAGTCGTAAGACATTCTCTTTCTTATTATCCGGGCTAAACACGCCCCTTTTTTTTCACACCCTGCATGGAAGCAGGAT
>CAJUGZ010000277.1 GCA_910585855.1 uncultured Lachnospiraceae bacterium
GTTGGATGAACCGAAATCAGAAGCCCTAGACTTTCTTACCGTTTGGAGCGGAGCAAGCAAAGGACAGGAGCAAACCGCCTCTGGCGTCCGGTGAAAACCAACCCTTTCCGGCAGTGTTCTATCTTCACTTTGAAACTATCATGGAAATAGGTGATTTTATAAAAATTTTAGTTTGTAAATTTATCCTGATATCCCAATGGAAAATATTGAAAAGAAAAAAAACTATGATAAAATTGTTTCTATACTACTTCAGGAGGAGAAAAAATGATAAAAGCAATCTACTTCGACTTATTTTTTACACTAATCATCCCTAAATACGAAAATACAAGCAATGAATTTAACATATTAAACATATCCGTTGACGAATGGGAGAAATATTAATATCCATTATGCCTTACAAAATTAGCCCTATTCAAAAAGAAAAAGTTTTATATTCCAGAGAAAAAAGGATGAAAACTGCTCTACAAATGATACCAGAAGAAATACTAGATGCTTTGCAGAAAATAAAATCTGTCGATATAAAATTAGAACTAATCAGCAATGCAGACTGCATTGATTGTAAATATTGGAGTCAATCCCCACTATCTCCATATTTTAATGATGCCATCTTTTCATGTAATGTAGGACTATTAAAGCCAAACCAACAAATTTATAAACTGGCTATGCAGCGTTTGCATATGTCCCCGGAACAATGTCTGTTTGTTGGAGATGGCGGTTCAAATGAATTATACGGTGCAAAATCTGCGGGTATGAAAACTGTTTTTTCTGAAATGCTTGAAACCAAAAGCAATGATCAAAAAAAAGTAATTACTCCATACGCAGATTATCAAATCAAACACATAAATGAACTTTTCTATTGCTTATAATACTTATAAAAAATCTTTCATGCAGGAATGGCACAATCAAAAGCGGATAAAAGGTCTATAAAGGGTCATTATGCCCGGAATAGACCTTTTATCCGCTTCTAGCGTCCCTGCAAAACCAGTTTTCCCACATCCACCTGCCCAAATCCCTGCCGTCGGCTTTCCATCCCAAGATCCAAAGCCGTTTCACAAAGCCGCCTCTTTATCATCATATTTGAACAAAGCGGTTCTTGTGAAAGCAGCAGTGCAGCAGCACCAGCTTGAGCATTACAAATGACAATTTTCTGTCTTTCAATCCAGCTTTGTCCGATGAATCATCAAATTCAAAATTTCTGTATCTGTATTTTTCATTCCAACCCGTCCGATATATCCCATACTTTTAATTGTCCCCTCTACATCTTCCTGAACAATTCCCTCTCCGGGCTGAAAGGAATGTAATCCGCTCCCCATATAATAAGCCAATATCGCCGCATCCACCGCTGAAGCAATTTTAGCCGCACAGGAAGATTTTGCCCCATCACAGACAATCCCTCCTACATTTCCAATCGTATTAGTAATCGTAAGCGAAACCGCCTGATAGCCACCCCCATGCAGATAGGTAATCGCCGCTCCCGCTCCGCAGGCGGCACTGACAGCCCCGCAGTAAGCCGACAAACTTCCTACATATTTCTTTTGATGAATCGCAATCAAATTGCTGACCACCAATGCCCGATAAAGCATTTCCCGGCTTACATTCCAATGTTTTGCAAATATCATAACTGGAAGAGAAACTGTCATTCCCTGATTGCCGCTTCCCGAATTAATCACAACTGGCATCGAACATCCCCCCATTCGTGCATCTGATCCGGCTGCTGCATACGCCCGTGCCAATACTTTTACATCCTCTCCATATACCCGAAGCAACGTTCTTCCCACCTCAGCACCATAAGCATGACGAAATCCCTCCTCGGCAATCGCCATATTATACTCCATCTGCCGATCCAAAATCTTATCGACATCCTCTATCCGCACTTCATCCGCAAACAGCAAAATATCTCGTACATTTAATACACTGCGGTCTACATAGTCTGGTGCATCTTCACTTATTGTATTTTCAAAAATAATTTTCCCGTCTTTTACAATTTTAGCAATCAGTGTATGCCGATTTACAATCGTAACCTCTGCCGTATGTTCCTCCTTCTGTACTTTTGCCACTACATAAAGATTTTCCACGCCCTCCTGCAGCCGACACTGGCAAAATCCCTGCTCCACAAGCTGTTTTGTCCGCCGAATATCCTCTTCTGTCACCCCTTCGAGCACTTCCAGCTCCTTTTCGGCATTGCCTCCGACTACACCTAACACCGCTGCCGTATCAATCCCCTTTAATCCGCCGGAATTCGGTACGGTTACACCCTTTACATTTTTAATAATATTTCCGCTGCAGCACATCTCAATCCTGTCAGGAAACATTCCAAGCACCTCTTTTGCCTTTGCTGCTGCATAAGCAATCGCAATCGGCTCTGTACAGCCAAGTGCCGGGACTAATTCATCTTTTAAAATCTTTATATAAGCTTCATATTTCTTTTGTTCCATATCCATCTTTCTCCTTTACATTCTCTCCTGCATAATATCCAAATACTGTATCACTTCCCGCCAAGCATCCTTTGCTTCCGGCAAAAGCGATCCCGCCATTTGAAATACATGAAACATCCCTTCATAGATACTTAGCCGTACCTTTCCATGTGCTGCTTTTACTTTTTCGGCAACCTGAACAGAATCACTCAAAAGCATCTCATAACTTCCCACTTGAATCAGCATCGGAGGAAACCCGTCAAACGCTCCAAATAAAGGAGAAATATAAGGATTTTTTGGATCGGCATCTCCTACATAATCCAAATTTTTAATCATACTGTCCTCTGTATTTCCAAACAGAGGATCTCGATGATAATTTTCCCTATAAGATACTCCGCTTCCAGTCAAATCCGTCCAAGGCGACATTAAAATCAACCCATTTGGAAGAGATGCCCCTTTATCTTTTCGATAATGGCACAGTGCCAGCGCCAACCCGCCTCCTGCCGAATCTCCGGCAAGAAAAATCTGCCGATCCGAATATCCCTGTCTTAAAAGCCACTCATAGGCATCAAATGCATCCTCTAAAGCTGCCGGAAAAGGATGTTCAGGAGCAACTCGATAATCAATTGTAAGCACCGATCCACCCCTTAAAGCCTTACTGTATAATACGGCAAAATCCCGATAGCGATTTTTCATCGGTCCGATATATCCACCTCCATGAAGCTGTAAAATCACCCTTTCATTTCTCTTTTTTTTAGGCTCAAGATACTCCATAGAAAACCGTTCCATTACAATCGGCTCCATACAAAAATGCATTGGACAAATCCACTCCGGCTCTTTTGGTTCTTTTCGATATTCTCCATTTTGAAATTTATGCCCGGAAGACGTAGCAGTAATATCCTGAATCAACTCCCGCATCAGTTTTCCCCTTACACTTTCTGGATGATGAAGCATCTTCTCTCTGACCTGTTTTTTATAAGCTGCTTTCCTCTCTCTTTTCTTCTCCGTTTTTTTATTTTTCCACATCAATCGCACTTCTTTTCTCCATTCTCTTCTAAATCTAAATATGAAACCGCCGAATTAATTCATCTTTTGCCTTTCGATCTCCAAAAATCATTGTTCCAGTAAAAATCAATATCGATCCCCCCAATGCCAAAAAAGTCATCAGCGGTTCTGTTACAATCTGAAAAAAATATAACCCTACCGGAATCGCACTCAATATCACATACTCAATCTGAAATAAAATATAACTCTGCCAATTCATAAAATTTACAATCTGCAAAACCAGCATGGAACACTCCGCTACCAAAAGAATCCCTGGCACTGCATAATTTACAGACCATCCCTCATATCCTATCAAATAGTCAATCCAAACCACTAAAAGTTCTGCTGCCAATGTCTGTACCATAATCTTTGCTGCCATATTTCGGTTTCTTTGAATCGAATAAAGCAATGTTATTATTGCATATAAAATAACGGCAATTACAATTCCCGACCAAAAAAATCCGTGATAATTCATAAGATTGACTGCCAACAGCACCACTCCTGTTACAATCGAAATAAAAAGAAACAGACGAATAAAAATATGATATTGATGCATGGTAAGTGCAATCGGCGGATAAAGCGGCGGCTTTTCTTTTTCCTTCTGATTTAATTTCTCCTGATTAGATTCTGGTACTGTCCTGCAAAGCGGACAAATTAACTCATTTTCTGCCAATTCAATATGACACTGATTACACCGTTTCATAGTATACCCCATTACTTTCTACTTTCACCGCTATCCCATGCTGCGAAAGTTTTTTAAAAAAATGTCTTTGAATCGAAGTATCTTCCAACACCGAACTAAATGTAAACACCATTTCATCTCCATAGGAACAGACAATACATTTTAAAGGCTGTTTTTTTGAAACCCCCATAATAAAATGAAATCGTTCTACATAAGGCTGATATTCCGGCAGAACCTTTATCACTCCAAGATTGGAAATTGTAGTAGTAAAAGCCTTTGCCGAATGAGCATAAATTGCCTTAATTCCGATATTTTTAATAAACAGCGGAAGCATCCGAAGATACCAGTGCTTCTCATTTCCCACATTATAAGAAATCAATTTTTCTAACCGTTCCTTTGTCAATTCCTCCCCTAATGTCTTCTTTACATAAAAAAGAATTTCTTCAAAAGTATACCCCTCTTTCTTTATCGGAAACCCAACAATCACGGCTGCAAAAAAATTTCGAATTGTAGTAGATTCAAAAAATGCCCTTAAATTAACCGGCATATTAATTCGAATCGGAAGTTTAGAAGGCTGCCCATTCATTTCCTCTATATAAATACTTTCTATTAAAACCGCTAAAAAATATTGTGTTACACTGACTTGATACTCCTTACAGACACGCTTTAAAGATTTTAAATCAATATAACCATGCAAAATTCCTACTTTTACTCCTCCTAAATACTCCCCCTTTAATTGATACGCATACTCTTTTCCATACCCCTCTGTCTTCATTTTTTTATAATACTTCTGGTAACTGTCCTCCATATTAAAAGAAGCATCTGTACTGGGTACATCAAGAAAAGAAGACAATTCCATCCGATGCGCTAACCGAAGATATTGATATAACAATTCCTTTAAAAATAGAATTGCCCCGTTTCCGTCCGTCAGTCCATGAAACACTTCTAAATTGATACGGCACTCATAATAACTGACCCGAAATAAATACTGATTATTAGAATACGGATCAATATATCTGCATGGATAAGTAAACTCTTCTTCTATCTTTGGCTGCTTTTTATTGGTTTCATAATAATACCAAAATACTCCTCGGCGCAGCCTTACATGAAAAATCTCAAACCACGGCGTTACAATCTCTACTGCCTGCTGCAACTTCTTTGGACAAATCTTTTCCTTTAGTGTTACAGACATTCGATATACACTGCTTAAATGACTATTTGCAATCACCGGATAAATTTTTGCGGTATTGTCCAGCTTATGCCATTTATCTTCCTCTTTCTTTTTTCCTTCCATCTTTTCCCCTTTAAAACGCTCCTTCCCGTTTTCTTTTCCATTCCAACAAATCTTTTTATATTTATTTTCATCTCTTTTTTATATTTATCATAACATTTTACCACTATTTCCACAAGCCCAGATCACAAATCTCTTTTATTGGCTTTCACCGGACGCCAGAGGCGGTTTGCTCCTGTCTTTTGCCTGCTCCGCTCCAAACGGTAAGAAAGTCTAGGGCTTCTGATTTCAGTTCA
>CAJUGZ010000278.1 GCA_910585855.1 uncultured Lachnospiraceae bacterium
GGCTGCCCACCGTTTTCCAATCTGGCTGTTTCTTGACCCCGGAACAAAAAAAGAAGCAGATTCCGAACTTTACGGAAGATTTATTCTGTAAGAAATCATCGTTTCTGCCGTGCTCCAACTAACAGCGAGAGGCGGTTTGCTCCTGTCCTTTGCCTGCGACTTCGGAAAACGGTTAGAAAGTCTTGGCTTCTGTGGAAACACCTAGAATTTTTTGTATATCCTGCTTCCATGCAGGGTATGCAAAAAAAGGGGCGTGTTTAGCCCGGATAATAGGGAAGAGAATGATTTTGGGCTGATAATATCCTTCCTTACATCAGCTTCGTTTTGGTTGTGATGAGGGCGAATTGCGCCCCGGTTCGTCCGGTAGAATCTGCGTAAATACAGAAGCCCTAGACTTTCTTTCCGTTCGGAGTGGAGCAGGCAAAGGACAGGAGCAAACCGCCTCTTGCGTCCGGTGAAAGAAACCCCTTTCCTGCAGCATCCTTAGTATGTCATATAAAAATTTTAATTTGTAAGTTTATCCTGTGCACAGAGTTATCATTTCCCGTCAGCACTTAGATGTTGTATTGCTGTGTTTTAGCGTCTTATGTGTCCGCTATGTGGAAATAGAAAATGCTAAGAGCAAGCGGGCTCGGAGCAGACCTCTATTCGGATTCCGGCGTCCTCTCCTCCAAAAATTCACACGCCACCTTTTTTAAGTCCTGCCGAATCTGCAGTGCCTGCGGACAAACTGTTTCGCATTTCCCACACTCTCTGCACTGATCCGCTCTTGCTTTTTCTTCCATCATCTGATAACGTTTCTTTGCCCTTTCTTTATTTCCATACATGGAATATTCATTCCAAATAGAAAAGTTTTTCGGAATCTCCACACCAAACGGACAAGGCATACAATACTCACATCCCGTACATCCATTTTTTATCCGTTTTTTTATCTTATCTGCTACCTCTTCCACCAGCTTTTCTTCTTCCAATGAAAGCGGACGAAATACAGAAAATGTATCCAGATTATCCAACACCTGCTGATAGGCAGACATCCCGCTTAAAATTACTTTTACATTTTTATGTGTTCCTACCCACCGCAGTGCCCAAGAAGCCGTAGAAGCATCTGGATCTGCTTTTCTAAAAATCTCTGTCAGCTCTTCTGGCAGTTCCCCCAATGCACCGCCTTTAATCGGCTCCATCACAATCATAGGAACGCCAAGTTTTTCAGCAAGTGCATAACCTCTATCCCCTGCCTGAATTTCACGATCCATATAATTATACTGAATCTGGCAAAAATCCCATCTATAGCTTGATAAAATTTTTTCAAAAACAGCATATTCATCATGAAAAGAAAATCCTAAATACCGAATCTTTCCCTGTGCTTTCCACTCTTCACATAAAGAAATAATTCCAATTTCTTCCATTTTAGCCCAGCGTTCTTTATTTAAAGCATGAAGCAGATAAAAATCTATCGTATCTACCTGAAGCCGTGCAAGCTGTTCTTCAAAAAGCTGCACCGCATCCTCTTTTGAATTTACTTTCCAGACAGGCAGTTTCGTTGCCAGATAAAAAGATGATCTTGAATGCTTTTTTAACACCCTTCCGACAAATTTCTCACTTTCTCCATTGTGATAGGGATAAGCCGTATCAAAATAGGTCACTCCTTCTGCAATAGCTTTCTCTATCATCTGCTCTGCTTCTGCCTCATCAATCGTTCCGTCCAAACGCTGAGGAAACCTCATACATCCAAATCCCAGCATAGAAGGTGCTACTCCGAGCCGTTCCATTTCTCTATATTCCATCTTTATTAACCCTTTCTTCTTTCCAATCATTTGTAAGAACTGCAGCAGCTACAGCATCTTTTACCGTATCGGATGCATCCTCCAAACCATTGACATCCACATGAATATTTCGTGTTGTCTTTCCTTCAAATGTCTGCGCCCGCATTACTTCGCTTAAATCAAATCCAACCACATCCTTCATACAATCCATAACTGCCTTTATTGATCCTGTCGTCATCCGTGCCACATCTACGGCACTTGCACCATTCTCTCCGTTTCCACCACCAATAATCGTAATATCACCAATTTTTGCAAGCGGCTCTGAAACGGCTCTTGCCACATCCGGCAGCTTTTCAATTACCATCTGCAGCTTACCTGCTTCGTTCATCTTTGCAAGTGCTTCTGCCTTTTTCTCTAACGCTTCTGCTTCCGCCATTCCTTTTGCCCGGATAGCATCGGCTTCTGCCTTTCCTTGTGCCTCAATAATAGCAGCTCTTGCTTCTCCTTCCAGTCTTAGCTTTTCCGCCTCTGCACTGGCATCTAACTTTTTTCTTTCCGCATCTGCCTCTGCTCTTTTAATTTCTTCAAACTTTCTTGCCTCTGCGTCCAACTTCTGCTTTGCCAAATCCGCCTCTGCCGGCTTAATTACCAGTTCCTGAAGTTCTGCTTCTTTTCTCTCTGCCTTTTTCTTAGCAAGTTCAATATTTTTCTGCTCTGCTACAATCTGAATCTGTACCTGCGCCTCAGTTACTTCTTTCGCTCTTTGCTGTTTTAATACTTCAGCGTCCATCTGTGTATCGGTTACTTTCTTTGCTACAATATTTTCCTGAATCTTATAAGCGGCATCAGCATCTGCCTTCTTTGTTTCCTGCTCTCTTTGATATTCAAATAATTTTAACTGCTTATTTTTACTTGCTTCTGCAATCTGTGTATCTGCTTCCAGTTTCGCTGTTTCCCCAATCTTTCTTGCTTCCGCCGTTTTAATTTCCCGCTCTTTTGCCGCCTCTGCTGTCTGAATATCCCGTTCTTTTGCCGCTTGTGCCTCTGCAATCGCTGCCTGTGCTTTTACTTTGGCAATCTGTTCCTTACCAAGTGCCTCAATGTAACCCTCATTATCCGAAATATCATTAATCGTAAAAGATGTCAATTCCAAACCCATTTCCGCTAATTGTGTTCCTGCCACTTCCTGTACGGTATTCGCAAATTTCTCCCGTCCATTATAGATTTCCTCTACCGACATCCCCGATACAATCTCACGAAGTTTTCCTTTGCAGATCTCGGATGCCTGCGTCCGAATATTTTCTACCGTAGTCTGCTCTTTTCCGCAGTGAAACTGCTGTACCGCTGTCATAATACTGCTGGCATCATTTTTTACCTTTAATACAACGACGCCCTCTGCATTAATCGGAACACCAAGCGCAGTCTTTGTCTGCTTAATCTCCACCGGAATCATAATATTTTCCAATGTAATGGTATCCATTCGCTCCAAAATCGGAATCAGAATTGTACCGCCTCCTGTTACCACTTTCGCCTTTCCAACACCAACAATAACGGCTGCTTTATCACTAGGAACTTTTTTCCAAGTCGATAAAATACAAACAATAACCAAAACCACAAGTACAATCACACCAAATGCAACCATCCCTGCAGTCCCAAATGTACTAATTATCCCAATCATTCTTCTCCTCCTACCATCTCTACATAACAACAATGCTTTTCCTCTATTACCTCAACAATCTGCACTCTCATTCCAAGCGGCATACAATTATTATGCTTTCTTAATTCTTTCTCCTTTGCAGCCGCCCTATAAGTAATCGATGCCCCTGTACTGTCCGTGGTTCGAATCGTTCCGTCATGCTCCTGTGTAATCTGCAAAATCAAAACCCCTTTTTTTCCAATTAAATCTTGAAAATTATGGCTTTCTACCTGTGACCGATTTCGGCTAAGCGGCAAAAACACCAGCCGATAAACAGCCATATATGCCAAAACTCCGCTGCCCGATGCAATCAAAAGAACAAGACCAAGTAAAATTCGTCCTAAAAGAACCTTTCCAAATATTCCAAAGACACCTACTGCCAACATCAAACAAGTAAAATTAAAAACAAAAAAAGTATTAGCAGCACCCCCATGCCCGTTAAAGTCCATATCCAAATCCGCTACCCCGTCCAGTCCATCAAAAAATCCTACAATCAGATTTAAACATGGCAGGGCAAACCCCAATATAATACAAGCCTGAAACAAGATATCGAATTTTTCCATTTTATCCTCCTTTCCGCCGCCCTATCCAACAGCAGTCCAACTCATCCATCCAATCGATGAATAAACAACCCGCTGCGAAGTTTCGGCTCAAACCAAGTCGATTTCGGCGGCATTAAAAGCTGTGCATCTGCCACATCAAATAGCTGCTTAATTGAAGTCGGATACATAGTAAAAGCCACCCGCATATCCGTCTTTGCCCGCCGCTCAAGCTCCTCCAATCCACGAATCCCGCCTACAAAATCAATCCGTGTGTCTGTCTTTGGATCACCAATTCCAAGCAAAGGCTCTAACAATGTATTCTGCAAAATAGAAACATCTAACCCCTCTACTGGATGATCTATACAAACTTCCGGCTTTGCCTCTAACCGATACCAAATCCCATCCAAATACATCCCTATTTCATGCACTTTTACAGGCGCATAAGGCTTCTCTCCCATCGCCTCTACAACAAACGATTCCCCCACTTTTTCCAAAAACTCCTCCACTGAATACCCATTCAAATCCTTTACTACCCGATTATAATCCATAATAAAAAGCTGATCATCTGGAAACAACACCGAAAGAAAATAGTTAAATTCTTCCTGTCCTGTATAAGCAGGATGCGCCTCTCTTCTCTTTAACCCCACCTTCACTGCCGAAGCAGCCCGATGATGCCCATCCGCAATATAAATCTGCTCTATCGAAGCAAATATATCCCGAATCAAAGTAATCCTTTGCGCATCTTCCACTCTCCAAACCGTATGTCCCACTCCGTCTATAGAAACAAACCGATACAGCGGCACTTCCCTTTTCACCTGATCCATCACTTCATTTAATACCGGATTCGAACGATAAGCCAAAAAAATCGGTCCAGTCTGTGCATTACAGGTATCTACATGACGAATCCGATCCGCCTCTTTCTCTGCTCTTGTATTTTCATGCTTTTTAATCACCTGATTCAAGTAATCATCAATCGAAGCACAAGCCACAATCCCGGTCTGACTTCTTCCATTCATCGTAAGCTGATATAAAAAATAACACTCCTTCTCATCCGCTACAAAAGTTCCGTCTAAAATCCGCTCCTCCAAAAGCTCCTTTGCCTTTTTATAAACCCGCTCATCATAAGTATCTACACTATCATCAAACTGCGTTTCTGCCCGATCAATCGCCAAAAAAGACAGCGGTTCTCGTTTTACTTCCTTACAGGCTTCCTCACGGTTATAAACATCATACGGCAATGCCGCTACTCTAGCTGCCAGCTCCTGACTCGGCCGTATACAAAAAAATGGTTTTATCTCTGCCATTCCAGCACCCTATACACAAATCCTGTGTATTTATCCTTTCTGATCCTCTAATCCTTTGATCTCCAAATTCTTAGATTTTCTAAATTTCCTAGATTCCAATACTGTCAACCTTTTAATATCTTTTTATTATGTTATTGGTTTTATCTATTACATTTAATTTACCATATTTTCAGCAAAATCACAAGAATTTTTCCAAAGGGGACAGGATAAACTTATAAACTTAAAAAAGAATAAAATTTTGATTTTACAAGAAAATGAAATAAGAACGTTTTAGAGTCTTCAAAATTTTCCAGAGGACGCCAGATTCGAAAACGGTGGGCAACCTGCTGTTCCGGTTTCCAAAAAGCAAGAAGTTCTA
>CAJUGZ010000279.1 GCA_910585855.1 uncultured Lachnospiraceae bacterium
TGATAATATCTTTCCTTACACCTGTTTCGTTTCGGCTGAAAGGAGGGCGAATTGCACCCCGGTTCGAACGGTTGGATGCACTTCGATACAGAAGTCTTAGACGTTCTTACCGTTTGGAGAATGAAGCAAGCAAAGGAAAGGAACAAACCGCCTCTGGCGTCCGGTAAAAGCCTCCTTTTTCTGGTATCCTTTATCCAAAAGCCTAATTAAAGTTTATCTTTTATATACTTTCCTTATATTTTGGAAGTAAAAACTATACTCTTCCAAACAATATCACTCAAAATTTCCAAATAAGCCTCCTGTTTCATCCATACATAAAAAAAAATGGACTTTACATCTAATATATGATATAATTTAACAAAACACAAAGAGGTGATATCAAATGGCATTAACTAACGAAGATCTATTAGCAATATCTCAGCTATTAGATTCAAAACTTCAACCAATTAAAAGCGATATTCAAGAATTAAAACTGGATACTCAGCAATTAAAAACCGAGGTTCAACAATTAAAACAAGATGTTCAGCAGTTAAAAACCGAGGTTCAGCAATTAAAAACTGATGTTCAGCAATTAAAACAAGATAATCAAGAATTAAAACAAGAGGTTCAACAATTAAAGACTGACGTTCAACAGTTAAAAACCGAAGTTCAGCAATTAAAACAGGATAATCAAGAATTAAAACAGGAGGTTCAGCAATTAAAACAAGACAATCAAGAAATCAAGGAACATATTGCCACTATTAAAATACATATCGAAAACACAACCGATAAAAATATTAAACTTATAGCAGAAGGACATACAGACTTAACAAGAAAACTAGATGATGCTTTAAAAGTGGAAAACGAAAAGGAGCTGTTGCTCATTCGAGTAAGTTACCTTGAAGCTGAAGTAAAACAAATCAAAGAAAGATTATCTCAAATTGCATAACATCAAAATAGCCAATAATAAATTAAAGTGTAAAACCTCTATCTTTAAGGTCTTACACTTTTTATTTTATCCTCATATTCTTTTAAAATTTTTATACCCAGCGCAGTCCTTTTGGATAATGATTTTTTAATCCTGTTTGACTTGCTTTCCCCCAGCCAATCGAATATCCATCCACACAGATTAATTTCCATCCCTTTTGTTCCTGTCCATCAAAAAAAAGCAAAGGTAGCATTTCGCCTTTTAAATAAGAAAAAATTTCTTTACTGTCCCTATCAAAAGAGATTTTATTTAATATCTCAGACGGAGAGAGTGCCAATGCCAACGCATGTGACGGTTCAAAACGATTCTTTTTTAATGTTCCAAGATGCAGACCTGCCCGAAGAACTTTTAGCCCTTTCATATCCACCATTTCTTCTGGCACAAGAGAAAGCTCATTTCCAAAAAGCTGATAAACACCCTGCGTAAAAGAAAATCCCATTTCTCTCTGAAATTCTTCCCAATCTGCAAGAAAAGATTTCTTCCCTTGTTTCTTCTTTTTGTTGTCCTCTTTCCGATTATATTCTTCTTGCAATCCCTCTTTTTTATAAAGCACCGCTATAAAATGCCCTTCTCCTTCCACCCGATTAGGAAATAATCGAAATGTTTTTCTTACTGCTTCTATATTACCACTTTTTTTACTTTCTTCTTTTGTTATCCTATTTTCTACTTCTTTTATCTTTTCTATCCATTCCGGGCAGCCCTGTAAAAATCCCATTTGTCTATACTTTTCTTCCTCTATCCTTAAATCTATTGTAAATTCCGGGTGTTTTTCTAAAAATAATAAAATCGTTTCTTCATCTTCCTCTGGTGCAAATGTACAAGTAGAATATACCAGACGTCCTCCCGGTTTCAACATTTTTGCCGCATGTTCTAAAATTTCTCTTTGACGGGCTGCACAAAAGAGTATATTTTGCTGCGACCACTCCAAACAGGCAGCCCTATCTTTTCGAAACATCCCTTCTCCAGAACATGGAGCATCTACTACAATCCGATCAAAAAACTCAGGAAAATATTTTTCTAAGAAAATCGGCTCTTCATTGGTTACAACTGCATTTCGAATTCCCATTCGTTCTACATTTTGAGAAAGAATTTTTGCTCTTGCCGGGTGAATCTCATTTGCTACCAATAGCCCTTTTCCCTTCATCTGACTTGCCAAATGCGTTGTCTTTCCGCCCGGTGCAGCACAAAGATCCAATACTTTCTCTCCCGGCTTAGCATCCGCAAGAACCGCAACTGCCATCGCACTCGGTTCTTGAATATAATAGACCCCTGCCTCATGATAGGGATGTTTTCCGGGATGTTCCTCTGCCGGATAAGAAAATCCATTTTGTTCCCATGCTATCGGTGTCAGTGTAAACGGATTTTTTTTTAAAAAATCCTCTCTTGTTCCCTTTAGTAAATTAACTCTAAGCCCATGTACTGCCTCTTTTTGATAACTATTATAAAAATCTTTATACTCTGCCCCAAGCAGTCTTTTCATACGTTCTGTAAATCCATCAGGCAGACTTTCCTTATCTTCTGTCATCACAGCCTATTCCCTTTTCTTTTTTCTCTCTATCTTCTTTCTCTATTACTCCAAGCATAGAACCCGCCATTGCAATCGGTTCTGTTTCCTTTTGCACCACTTCTCCCTGCTTTTTATAAATACTTTCTGCCGCAACATATCCCCGCACCAAGGAGAGCGGATAAATATTACTCCTTCTTCCAACAACTGTTCCCGGATTTAATACCGTTCCACATCCTACTTCCACTTCATCTCCAAGCATTGCCCCAAATTTCTTCAGCCCGGTTTCTATTTTTCCCTCCGACAGGGTTACTGTAACAGGGCGTTTATCTGCCTTTACATTAGAAGCGATTGACCCTGCCCCCATATGTGCCTTATACCCTAAAATAGAATCCCCAACATAATTATAGTGGGGCACTTGTACTTTATTAAATAAAATCGCATTTTTTAACTCTGTCGAATTTCCAACCACTGCTCCTTCTCCTACAATTACCTTTCCCCGTATAAAAGCACAATGCCGTATTTCGGCTCCCTTTCCGATAATTGCAGGTCCACAGATACACGCAGTAGGTGCTACCTGTGCTGTTTTTGCCACCCAGATATCTTCTCCCCTTTTTTCATATTCCTCTTCTGATAAAGTCTTTCCTAATTCCAAAATAAATGCTCCGATTTTTGGCAGCACCTCCCAAGGATATACTGCCTGTTCCAGCAAAGGAGCTGCTATTGTTTCCTCTAAACAATACAAGTTTTTTACCATAACCTGTTCCATCTTTTTCTTTCCTTTCTATTCTCTTTATTTTTGTCCGTCCGATGATTTCTGCTTTTTATAATTTCCTTCCACTGTTTCAAAACAATTTCGAAGCAAATATTGATTTTTCAGCCCCAAAACATTCTGCGTCCGCTTTCGAATAAAACTTTCCAATTTGACCATATATTCTTCTGATGTAATCGTCCCCTCTGCCACATAAGTAAGCCCTTTCTCCCAACTAGCTGTAAGCTCGGGGTTTAAAAGCTGCCGAATAGAAGCATTCACTACGTCATAAATCATTTCTCCAATCTGAGTAGGAGTAATCACCTGTGTTTTTTTATTTAAAGCAATATATTCATTCGCCACCAATTTTTTTAAAATCTCTGCCCGTGTTGCACTTGTTCCGATTCCGCTTCCCTTAATCATAGCTCGAAGCTCTTCATCTTCAATCAACTGCCCTGCATTTTCCATTGCCAAAATCATAGAACCCGAATTATATCGTTTCGGCGGAGAAGTTTCCCCTTCCTTAATCCCAATCTCCTTGACGGAAAGGATATCTCCTTTCTTTAACGCTCCTAAAGCCTTCAACATCTTTACATCACACTTTACATCTTCCACATTATCTTTTTCTTCTTTTTTCTTATCAAACGAATTTCCTGTAACCGTCAAATACCCTTCCTCTAAAAGTACCTTAAAACTAGCAAAAAACCGCTCTTTTCCCATCTTAGTCACTACACTGATCTTCTGATAAACTGCAGGCGGATAAAAAATACATAAAAACCGCCGAACAATAGCTTCATACACCTGTACACTTCTTTGAGAAAGTGCCGTCAAAGCACCCAGCCCCTGCCCGGTAGGAATAATCGCATAGTGATCGGTAATCTGTTTATCATTTACATACTTTGTCTTCTCAATTCCCTTTTCCTTCCCATTATCCAAAATATATTTTGCAAAAACCGCTCCATGAGCATACTGCAAAAGCCCCCGCAGATTCTTTCCAATCTCCTTTGCCACAGCCGTAGAAAGCACTCTGGCATCGGTTCTTGGATAAGTCACTAACTTTTTCTCATAAAGTTCCTGTACCACCTGAAGCGTTTGATCTGGACTAATCTTAAACAATCTGGAACACTCATTTTGAAGTTCTGCCAAATTAAATAAAAGAGGCGGATTTTTATTTTCCTTCTTCCTCTCTATAGAAACTACCTCTGTCTGCAAAGGCGGATGCTCTGTCAGCTTCTTTACCAATTCCTCCGCTTTTTCCTTTACTTTAAACCCGTTTTCCTTATAAAGAAAAGGAGTATTAAAATACTCTGACTCCGGCTGTACCCGCCACTCTGCTTCAAAATCTCCGCTTTCAAGCAAAATATCCGCAAGCACCCGGTAAAAAGGGGTCTTTACAAAACTGCGGATTTCTCTCTCCCGCCGTACCACCATGCCAAGTACACAAGTCATCACCCGTCCGACTGAAATAACTGTCCGTTTCTCCTTCTTCAAATAATTTGATATTGTATACCCATACTTCAGCGTCAAAAGCCTTGAAAAATTAATCCCCATTAAATAATCCTCTTTTGCCCGAAGATAAGCCGATTCCGAAAGACTGTCATACTCCGACAAATCCTTTGCATCTCGTATCCCTCTGCGGATTTCTTCCTCTGTCTGAGAATCAATCCAAACCCGAAGCCGTTCTTTATTTTGCACATTTGCCATCTGCTCCACCAAACGATAAATATACTCTCCCTCCCGCCCGGAGTCCGTACAAACATAAATTCGTTTCACATCTGCCCGATTCAAAAGCCCGCTTACAATATCAAACTGTTTCTGAACCCCCGGTATTACCTCATATTTCCATTCTTCAGGAAGAAAAGGAAGTTTTTCCAAACTCCATTTTTTCAAATCTGGATCATATACTTCTGGATAGCTCATTGTCACCAAATGCCCTACACACCAAGTAACAATCACCTGATCCGACTCCAGATATCCGTCCTTCCTTGTCATATTTACCTTAAGTGCCTTTGCAAACTCCTGCGCTACACTTGGTTTTTCCGCAATATATAACGACTTATCCATTCTTACCTACCTTTAATCTCTTATTTATCTTTATCTATTCCTTTTTATACTATAACTATACCTTCCTAAAAACTAAAATGCAATATATTTTTCTAAAAACCGCTGCAAAAGTCTTTCGCAAACCGGACGCCAGATGCGAACCCCCTAGACATTCTGCTGTTCCGGTTTCCAAAAAGCAAGAAGTTCTAAAACTTCTGCATCCCAGCACATCCAGCCAGACAGACCGGGGCGCAATTCGCCCTCACAGCAGCCAAAACAAAATGGGCATACCAAAGGATGCAATCCGCCAAAGCAAAACAGCTTCCCTTTCATACGGGCTAAACACGCCCCTTTTTTTGCATACCCTGCATGGGAGCAGGATATGC
>CAJUGZ010000280.1 GCA_910585855.1 uncultured Lachnospiraceae bacterium
TGGTATTGGCACGAATGAGGGGCAGGGTATCGGGGATTTTAGAAGGCAACCAGTAGTCAATCCGGCAGAGCATGTGGCAGCTGGAGAGTTTGAAACACAGCAGGGTGACAGTGTGGAGGAGATTGGGGCAGAGGAAGGTCTGCCGGAGGAAGCTCTTTTTTATCTGTCAAATCTTTAGTAAAAAGTGGATGGCAATGTGTCTTGCAGATTGGAATAATGGTAGGAGCGAATATCAAAGCAGGGCAATAGGGAGATAACCTTTATTTTTTTGTCGCACAGTATGTTAGACAGTGTTGCACAGTATGTAATACAACAGGAAAGAGCTTGCATTTGTGTATAACAAATTGTGAAACAAGACGGTGATGTGTTGAACAGATGTAGCCGGCATTTTTGCAGGAATTGTGATTTATATTTCCAGCATATTCAATAGGAGCAGGTCGGCTGCTCTGCAGCCGAGTGATTTTTCTTCGGAATGGACAGGCAGAAAACAATCCTCTGAAACAGAGCATTGCTTTCCGCCACCCAACCCCTGCGAAAAATCACAAAACCACTATCATCCCCCTTGGAGGTTTCTGAAGATTTTTTCGGGGAGGCAGATGCGGAAAAAGCAACGCTCTTTCAGAGGCTGCTTTCCCCGCATCCACACCCCTCAAAAACCACTGGAATCGTGGCGGGGATGATAGGCAAGTTTCGCAAAACGGCATGCCATTTTGCACCGGATGCACCCTGTCCGGGCACATCCTAAACTTGCAAGGGAGTTCCACTCCCTTTGAACCCTTGGCTGGCTCTCCGAAAGAGGAAACTGCGAAACGTCCGCTGGAAGTTTCTTCGTTCCATTTTCGAATTCGCCGGGGAATGTACTTACCGCATTTTGATTTGCGTAAGCAGATGTTTCAGGGAGGCATTGAGTAAATTATGCGGTTTATGCCGCTTGCGAATCATTTCGGGGATTATGCAGACAGCCTTTTTGCAAGTTTCTTTAGCAGGGAGAAAATTTGTTAAACACATGCCGGATTTTTGGAAGAATCATTGTTGGGTTTTGGCCGTTTGAAATTTTGTTTGTGGTTAATGTACTTGCGGTGATATTGCAGGGCATCCGGCAGGAAGTAACACTTGGTTGATATTTTGAACAAAGATAAATGGTTTTGGCAGGAGTTAAGAAATTGTATCCGCAGTTTTTTATCGCCTTATGCAAAAAATTATTTGGAGAGGAAGGGGAGGATTTTTATGCGTAGAAGAAATAAAAATGTATCGGTGCGTATGACAGAAGAGAAAAAGGCATGTAGAATATCATTTTCTAAAGGGATTAATATTATTTCAACCAGACAGGAGGATGGCACCGATAGGGGAAAGTCTGTAATTATGAGAAGTATTTATTATACATTGGGAGCAGAGGCTTTTTTTGATAAAAATTTTAGTAAACATACAAAGGTTTTTGTTTTAAAAATCTGTATAAATGATAACAATTATTTTATTTATCGTGCAGGAAGTTTGTACAAATTTTTTGATGATGACAAGAAACTGATTTTTACAACAATAAAGTCGAAAGAACTTGCAGAAAAGTTGGCAGAATACACTGGGTTTGCAGTTCAGTTGCCGGATAGACAAGAAAACAAACTAGAGATAACTCCGCCTGTATTTAACTATTTGTTATTTTTTTTGGATCAAGACCATTATGATTGTAGTAAATTTACATCTTTTGATAAACTGGGGCAATATGATAAAATTAAAGAAAATATTTTATATTATCATCTTGGAGTGTATAATGAAGAATATTATGAATTAATTAAGAGGAGAGAAGGAATTGATTCTGAAATTTTCTCTTTTAAAAAGCGTAATACACTGCTTGAAGAAATGCAAAATGATATAGAGGATAGAATGGAAGACGGATGTATTTCTCTGGATGAAGTATCTTTGCATAATGAGATGCAATTGAAAAAAGAAGAGTATGAGGAAATACTGATGAAACTTAAGAAAAGCAAAAATAATTTGTTAAATTTGAGAAATGACTTGATTGACATGGAAACCATATTTGAACAAATCGAATCCGAAGAAAGTAATACAAATAATAAATTAAAAAAGTTAAATAAGCATATATGTCCTGAGTGTGGTTCACCTATTGAAGCAACAATAAGGCAAAAAAGCAAGAAATTGGTGTTGAAAGAAGACTTAATAAGTGTAAAAAACCAGCTTCAGGTACATATTGCAGAGGCTAGGTTGTTAATAGAAAAAGAAGAAGAATAATATAAGATGCTTTTGAGAAAGATGGAAGAGTACCAAGAAGCAATGAATATAAATAACAAACAAATTGATGATGCTTTACGGTATAAGGGTTTTTGTGAAATTAGAGATAGTGTTATAAAGGAATTGGCTGAAAATGGAGTGGTTATCCAGAAAAAAGAACTTGAATTAAAAGAGATTAAAAAAGAAATAAAACAATATAGCCAGAAGAAAAAAGTTGTTAATGACCACTATAAGGCATGGCTTTCTGAAGATGTTGCTAAATTTGGAATGAATGAAATTGATATGGATAAAATCAAAAGTGTTATGAATGAATTTAAAGCAAGTGGAAGTAATAAGAATATAGCCACTGTTATATGGTATTTATTGTTAATTAGACTTAGAAGTAAATTTAATCCCGATGCAATAAAATATCCCATTGTTTTTGATAGTTTAAATAACACAGAAACTGATGATGAAAAAAGAGATGCTTTAATTCAGTATGTTTTGGACAAAACAAAAAATGAACCACAGGCAATCTATACATTTATTGGATTTGATAAAGAAAAATTTAATGAAGATGGTACACTAAATATAATTGAATTAGAGAATGAGAAATATGAATTATTAAAACACGAAACATATTTAGAATATAGTAGATTGCTAGATGAATTATGCGATGCGAATTAGTGGATTGCTGAGAAGTAATGGATTAGTAAGAAAGTGAGAGACAAGGTTGAAAAAGGATATATACATAATGGGGGAATCGGTTATTATAAAATCTGTGACAGAAAAAGAAATAGATGATTATCTGTATATTAAAAGGTTTGCTACAATGATTGCACCGGAATTTGACAGATTAGATGGATTTTGGGAATATATGAAACCATCTTATATAGAGGATCTTCGTGGTTCGGATATCATTTGTCTGATTTACAACATAAAATCAAATAAGGCGATTGGGTATATTTCCTTTGAGATGAAGGATTGGAATCATCCGAAGGTAGGAATTGGAATTTTGGAAGAAGAACGAAAAAGGGGATATGCTTCTGAGGCTGCTGTTCTTTTGATAAATAAGGCATTTGAAGATGAAGAAATAGAGTACATAGAATGGATGACCACAGAGGGAAATGAGGCAAGTAATAGAATTGCTCAGAAGCTTGGTGGAAAAATTATTGGAAAAGAACCGATTATTCCAGAGGATGTTATGGAACGTAGGGGAGAGAAAATTCCTTGTTATGTTGTATATGGGATATATAGAAAATAGGGGATGGTATGTAGTTTTTGTCAAAGTATTACCATGGAGTCGGCAAGTTTTAAATATGATAAGACAGAGAGTTGCCGTAATGGATATGCGGAAATTGAAAGCCTTTATTTATGGAACAAAAGGTTTGGCTTAAAGATGGGAGCGTGGATGGAGTGATAGATCGGAAGATTTTTGCTATAAATGAAGATTTTATCATATGCAATATATCAGATGAAGACAGAAGTGATTATGTAGAATTGCATAGGCAACTAAAAGGAGAAGATTCTCTATATTTAAATCCGAGATCAAAAGACATGATGTGGGAACAGACATTAAGTAATGCGGACAGTGTTTTTTCGGTATTTACGGCAAAATGGGAATACTGCGGGAGTATAGAGATGCAAAACTACGATAGCAATACACCGGAAATAGGGATAGATTTATTGGAGAATAAAAGAAATCAAGGCATTGCATCAAAGACTATCCGGTTGTTTGCTAAAAAAGTGTTTGAGACTAGGCAAGTTGATTATTTTTTGATTCGTATTTCATCAAGAAATCTGCATAGTAAGCATGTGTTTGAGAAGATGGGTGCTGTTAAAATTGGAGAAGAGAAAACATATTTTTCGAGGCTGATAGAAGGATTTGGAGAAACAGTAGAGAGCGTGGGAAATTTAGAGAAATTTAGGCATTTGCTTGGGGAAAGTGATGGTGAAATGGTATATAGTTACAGACTGAATACTGATACTTTTCTATAAGGTGTTAAAATAGCAGGGAATTTATAATATGCGATATTATTGCAACAGCAGACAAAAAGGAAAAACATAATGGATATAAGATTAAGAGTGATACAGGACAGTATAAAGGATAGAGAAAACCATTTTGCATTACAAAAATCAGTGGCACTTTTTCCAAACAAAATATGGGACAGTGAGGAGATTTGGGAGAAAATATCATGGCAGGAACAGTTTAAAAGCGAAAGCAGAATATGCTATGTAATAGAAACGGTGCCGGAATTTGCATATTGCGGTGAATGTGCAGTAAAAAACATATCTTCTGAGATACCTGAATTGGAAATTGAGCTGATGCCGGAATACCAGCATCAGGGAATAGGGTATAAAGCAATGATTATGATGTTTGACAAAATGAAAAGAAATTATGGGAAACAGGAATTTCTTGTAAAGGTAGAACCTGATAATTATGCAAGTCAGTTTTTGATGGAGAAGCTTAAAGGAATACCCGCAGGCTTGGTAAAAGATTCTCTTATTTCGGATGAAAGGGTGGAAAAGTTTGTTGAAGTACACAGATATTTATTGGATGAGAGAATGCAAGAAATAGCAGAACAGTTTGGCATAGAAACTAATTTACTGCTTACACATTTGTTAGTGTATAAATTTAATTTGAATAAGATGCGGACGAATCCTGTAAGTGAGGTTAACACAACAAACAAGAGAAAGCATATTGAATGTCCGAGAAATCTTTCCAAAGAAAAATTAAAAGATAGTATGCTGGAAATGGAAGAGGGGTTGGAGGAAATAAAAAAATCTATGGATTCAAATGGTAAACTTAATGACAAAATTGCGGCTATGGAAGCAAGAATTTTGGATAAAGTAGCACTAATGGAAACAATGATTTCAAATTGAAACCAGTATACAATACAATGCTTTCTTTTATATGGAAGTATTGGAAAAAGACTTTCAGCAGAGGATATGGAAGGCACTCTTATGTGCATGGTAAACGTAGATGTTATCGCAAGAATATGGAGATGATGACGTTTGGTGGGGAAAAGGAAGCAATAGATTGGCAAAAATAAATTGTTGTCAATTATATTGACACATATTATAATAGAGGTAAAGAAAAAGAAGGAGCGTCATTATGGAGAAAGCTTTTGAGGAACTGCAAATAAAAGATGATTTCATGTTCAGTGTTATCATGAGAAATCCAAAATTTTGCAAACCTTTTTTAGAACGGATACTTGGCATCAAGATATCCCACATTGAATATCCGAAATCGCAGGAGACAATAGATATTTCTGCAGATGCGAAAAGTGTACGTTTGGATATCTATGTAGAAGATGGGAAAGAAACCGTTTACAATATTGAAATGCAGACCACAGAGAATAGAAATCTTCCCAAACGAACAAGATATT
>CAJUGZ010000281.1 GCA_910585855.1 uncultured Lachnospiraceae bacterium
CCTGCTTCCATGCAGGGTATGCAAAAAAAGGGGCGTGTTTAGCCCGGATAATAGGCAAGAGGATGTCTTATGGATGATAAAATCTTTCCTTACATCAATTATGTTTCGGCTGCTATGAGGGCGAATTGCGCCCCGGTTCGTCCGGTTGGATAAACCGAAATCAGAAGCCCTAGACTTTCTTACCGTTTGGAGCGGAGCAGACAAAGGACAGGAGCAAACCGCCTCTGGCGTCCGGTGAAAACCAACCCTTTTCGGCAGCAGCATCCTATTATAAGAATTTTAGTTTATAAGTTTATCCTGAGCCGAGCGGAACGATTTCTTTCAGAAATCCCCGCCGACTGATAATGAAGTGCCCGCATAGCATTTAAAATTGCAATAACGGATACCCCAACATCTGCAAATACTGCTTCCCACATATTTGCCACTCCAAATGCTCCCATAATCAAAAACAATCCTTTTATTCCAAGTGCAAATATAATATTCTGCCTTACAATCCCAAGTGTTTTTCGGCTAATTCTCAGTGCATCTGCAATTTTACTTGGCTCATCTGTCATAATTACAATATCTGCTGCTTCAATCGCTGCATCTGCTCCCAATGCCCCCATAGCAATCCCAATATCTGCCCTTGTCAGTACCGGAGCATCATTGATTCCATCCCCTACATAGACCAGCTTTCCTTTTTCCGACTTTTTCTGAAAAAGTTCTTCCATTTTTTCCATTTTATCTCCCGGAAGCAATTCTGTATAAACTTCATTCAATCCCAGTTCTGCTGCCACTGCCTCTCCGGTTTCTTTATTATCTCCGGTCAGCATAACAGTACGTTTCATTCCCAACTGCTGAATTGACAAAATCGCATCTTTTGCATCTTCTTTTATCTCATCTGCAATTAAAATATATCCGGCATATTTTCCGTCTAATGCCACATGCACAATCGTTCCAATTAAATCTCTTTCATCTACCGCAATACTTTGCATCAGCATCAGTTTTCGGTTTCCGGCATATACGGTTGTTCCCTCAACTATTGCTTTTACCCCTTTTCCAGAAAACTCTTCTGCATCTTCTATTTTACTATTCTCTATTTCCAGTCCATATGCCTGTTTTAATGACTGAGAAATCGGATGATTCGAATAGCTCTCTGCATAAGATGCAAAGCGAAGCAAATCCTCTTTTGAAACTCCTTCTGGGCAAATTTCCGTTACCTGAAACGTTCCTTTAGTCAATGTTCCTGTTTTATCAAATACCACAATCTCTGCCTGAGATAACGCTTCCAAATAATTGCTTCCCTTTACCAGCACACCAGCTTTGGAAGCACCCCCAATTCCTCCGAAAAAGCTCAAAGGGATGGATATAACCAATGCACAAGGGCAAGAAATTACCAAAAATATCAGTGCTCTGTGAATCCAATCCGAGAAATGAGCCCCCGGAAAAATCAATGGTGGAAGTACTGCTAGAATCAACGCCGCAATTACCACTGCAGGAGTATAATAACGGGCAAACTTTGTAATAAAATTCTCTGATTTCGACTTTTTGCTGCTGGCATTTTCCACCAAATCTAAAATCTTTGCCACAGTAGACTCCCCAAACGGTTTTGTAACCTGAACCCGCAATACTCCATTTAAATTAATCACACCACTTAAAATATCCTGTCCCGCCTTTACTTTACGTGGTACAGACTCTCCTGTCAGTGCCGCCGTATCCAAACTGGAATTTCCCTCTATCACAATTCCATCAAGTGGGACTTTTTCTCCCGGTTTTACTACAATGATTTCATCAATCCCTATTTCCTCTGGATCAACTGTTATCAATTCCCCATTTCGCTCCACATTGGCATAATCTGGTCGAATATCCATCAGTGCAGCAATCGACTTTCTAGACTTATTCACCGCATAACTCTGAAATAATTCTCCTACCTGATAAAACAGCATAACTGCTACTCCTTCGGAATACTCCCCTACAAAAAACGCCCCAATCGTTGCAATCGCCATTAAAAAATTTTCGTCAAACACCTGACCACGGGAAATATTTTTTACCGCCTTTTTTACTACGTCCAAACCTACAATTAAAAAAGCTAAAATATTGACCAATAAAGGAAGCCCATACCGATCCGGTACAAATACCCCTGCCAAAAACACCGCTGCTCCGGCAAGAATATGGTACAATGCCCGCTTTTGCTTTTTTGTAAAATTTTTCAATATTTTATTCCATATACCCATAACTTTTCTCCTCCTAAATCAAATATATAAAAACTGCCGCTCAACAGATACAGCCTGTTTTTGCGGCAGTTGTTTTTTCTTTCCCTCTCCCCTACAGCCATTTTTCCTTTAGCCTTCTTCGCTCTCTTACTGCCTTTTGCTTATTACATCACTATTGTACAATCCGGTTCTACCTTCGCAATGGCTTTCTGTACTTTTTTCATTGTGGCATCAAACTTCTCTTCATCAATATCAATTACCATTTTCTGTGCCATAAAATTTACACTTACCGAATTTACCTCCGGCATCTCACTAATTGCTCTTTCCATCTTTGCTGCACAGTTTGCACAATCCAATTCCTCTAATTGAAACGTCTTTTTCATTGCTTCTCTCTCCTTTTTTGATTTTTATATTTTTAAATTCTATTCCTGTATATGTTCCATACCTTGATTGATAATAGAACGCACATGATCATCAGCAAGAAAATAAAATACTGTTTTTCCCTCTTTCCGAAACCTTACCAACTGGCTCTGCTTTAATACCCGCAGCTGATGAGATATTGCACTTTGTGTCATACCAAGCAAATCCGCAATATCACATACACACATCTCATGCTCAAACAATGCATATAAAATACGAATTCTGGTAGAATCACCAAATACTTTAAAAAGCTCTGCCAAATCATAAAGATCCTCTTCCTTTGGCAATTCCGCCGTTACCGAACGAATAATATCAGGATGAACACAGATACATTCACACTGTTCTATCGGTTCTTTTGATAATTTCATCTTTTTTCCTCCCATCATATGAATGTTTGTTCATATATTCATGATAACATATATTTCAAAAATGTCAACCCTTTTTTCTCTTTTTATACAAAACAAAATTTCAGTTTTTTCGGAGAGGACGCCAAAAAAGCCGCTTTTCGACTATTCAAAAAGCGACTTCCTATTTTGTCTTAAAAAATATCCATTCCAAAATTTAATTAAAATATACCACTTTCTCTTCCGGTTCAGAAGCAGGCTCAATTTTTTCCGTATAAAGGACAGGTCCTTCCCCTTTATAAAGAGCTGCATACTCAACCTTTACTTTTGCAGTAAGATAAATCCACTGCCGTTTTTTTAACCCTTTTACTTTTGGAGCTAACGTAGGCGTTGCATGACAAAGAGGTCCAATAAAGCGAATATCATCCACACAGCAAGTCATTGCAAATCTTCCGGGTACAAAAGAAGTAGCAGGCATCTTTAAACTCTTATAAACCTGCACTCGCATTTTAACTGTTTTTTCGTCATACTTTTGAGGATTGTCCATAGCATCTACATACCATACGCCAAAATCAGTATCTTCAATTTCAATCGTATCCTGATTAATATCAAAAGGCAAAGACTCATCCGGTTCAGAAGGAGAACCATCCGCATTTTCAAAATAAACCTGCGCCTTTGGATTAATCGCTTTTACACTTCTCCGATAAGAAGCTTTCTTTGTATTTTCATCACAGCGATTAAAAATTACCATATCCGTTTCCTGAAACTGCTCCATTACAAGCGAACGCATATTATTTAAATAAAGATCAAAACCATCTGCATTTACCGTTGTAATCATCTGTGCTAATACCCAGTCTTTCGGCATCTTAACAGAAAATAATTTCTCTAAACGCCACATTCCATTATACTCCAAAATAATCTTATCTGGCTGATAGTTCTTCTGACACTCTATAAAAAAATCCTCTGTCAGTTCCTCCTCTGAATCCAAATAAACTACTCGTGTCCTCCATTGAGCCAGCAGTTCCTCATCAAACTCCTCCTCTCCCTCTTCACAGGCAATAATCAAAATTTTCTCATCATTGCGGAATTCCTCATCCTCCAAAGTATCCTTAATAAACAACGTCTTTCCACTATCTAGGAAACCAGTAAATAAAAAAATAGGTGTTTCCATCATATTTCGTCCTTTCAGCATACCATCCGGCAGCATAAACAATCCCCAATATACCACGAAGCCTTTTTCACTCTAAATCTGAAACAACTCTGCCAATTTCGCTTCGTCCAACTGAGATCCAATTACACAAAGACGTCCCGTATAATCAGCCGTCCCCTTACGAACCTCATACTCTCCCGGCACTAAATCAAAATGCAGCCAGTTTCCCTCTACATCCGGCACAATCCCCTTCGCCCGAAGAATCGTTCCATATCCGGTTTCATTTGCCAATATTTCCAAAATCTTCTTTAAATCCTCTTCCTGATACTTATGAGGCGTTTCCTTTCCCCAACTAGTAAACACTTCATCTGCATGATGATGGTGATGATGATGTTCATGATCATGTCCGCAGCCACATTCCTCACTATGAGTATGTTCTCCTTCTTCATGATGATGTCCACCCTCATGGGTATGCTCTCCTTCCTCATGATGATGTCCTTCTCCATGAGCATGTTCCCCTTCCTCATGATGGTGTGTATGCTCACAGCACTCTTCCTTCATCAGTTCCTCTGCCAGAGAATTTTTCTGATTCATAGCCTCTAAAATCAGCTTTCCATCCAATTCTTCCCATGGTGTAGTAATAATCGCTGCCTTTGCATTATGCTCCTGAAGCAGCTTCACACAATCCTCCAGTTTCTCCTGTTTTACATTCTGTGTACGACTCAATACGATTGTATCGGCAAATTCAATCTGATTATTAAAAAACTCCCCAAAGTTTTTCATATAAATCTTACATTTTGTCGCATCAGCAACTGTAAGAGAGCCATCCAATTCCACTTCTGCTGTTTCTGCCACTCTTTCCACTGCTTTCATTACATCAGAAAGCTTCCCTACGCCAGACGGCTCAATAAGAATCCGATCCGGTGCAAACTTAGTCAGTACTTCCTGCAAAGCCGTACCAAAATCCCCAACTAAAGAACAGCAAATACACCCAGAATTCATCTCTGTAATTTCAATCCCGGCATCCTTCAAAAATCCCCCGTCAATTCCGATCTCTCCAAATTCATTTTCAATCAAAACTATCTTCTGTCCACAAAACACTTCCTGAAGCATTTTCTTAATCAAAGTCGTCTTACCAGCTCCTAAAAAGCCTGAGATTACATTAATTTTTGTCATAACGATATTCCTTCTTTCTCTATGCACTCTCTCCGTCAAACAACATGGCGGCACAAAAAGATAAATTGTCACGTCCTCTATCATAGCACAATATTCCAACCCCGTAAAGAGATTTTCTATTCCAATCAGGATAAACTTATAAACTAAAATTTTTATAAAATTACCTATTTCCATGATAATTTCAAAATGAGGATAGAATGATGCCGGAAAAGATTGGCTTTCACAGGACGCAAGAGGAGGTTTGCTCCTGTCCTTTGCCTGCTCCGCTCCAAACGGTAAGAAAGTCTAAGGCT
>CAJUGZ010000282.1 GCA_910585855.1 uncultured Lachnospiraceae bacterium
CCTGCTTGTATGCCCGTAAATCAAGGCTTTTTTGAGATAATCAACCATTTTATCTAAAAAATTTTATAACTTTTGACAGTAAATTTCTATTTCATCATTCGAAATCATTTCATCTAAAACAGCCTTGATAATCTTCTCAGACATTTCAGAAATTAAAATCATATCCGTTGCACAAAAATATGTACCATTCAAACATTCACCAGTCAACTGATTTTTCTTTCGCAAAGTTTCAATATTTTTATAAGTAAAGAATGTAGCCACCCATTTGCTGCCATCATTTAATTCAAAAATTACATCTGAATTGCAGTCAAAATGGTCAACTGGACTTTGTATTTCTAAAAATTCATACCATATTTTTTCTATACAAATATTTTTCATAAATAAAATCCTTTCTATTGTCATAGACGGAAACCCATTGCCTTTAAGCAGAGGAATAATCTTTGTAAATATAATTATACCACTTCCAATTTCCATTTACTGCAATTAGTTTTTTGAAACTTGATATATTATGATAAAAAAACAAAGAAAATTTTACATGGGAGGAAATTCTTTTTTGTTTCGGGGTCAAGAAAATAAAATCCCACTTCTTATATATCCCACTGAAATTGATACCATCCACTTTGCAAAACAAACACCTTCTTTATTTCCTCCATCTGAAATAAAACCCCCTGCATCCCTACTATCATTTTACTTCCAATCGGCAAAATCACCTCTCCTGTTGTATTCGCCGGTATACTGCACTGATAGATTACCGTTTTTTCCTCTATCTTCCACTCCGAAATAATTCGTCCATAGGAAGAGTCATAATATCCCTTAGCAAAAGTCAATGTCCCTCCAATCGTCGGTTCTAAAATAACTTTTTTATACCCCTGCTCTCCTGCTTCTTCCGAAGTTTGAATACCTAATATCTTTTGATACATCCACTCCCCCACTGCCCCATATGCATAATGATTAAAGGAATTCATAGAAACATCTCCAAATGTATCCGTTTCTGCACAATAGGAATTCCATCGTTCCCATATTGTAGTTGCCCCATTTTTTACACTATACAGCCAGCTTGGATTTTCTTCCTGCTCTAAAAGCGCAAATGCTTCCGACAAAAGCCCCACTTTTGAAAGTGCCGGATTGATATGAGAAATTCCTAAAAAACCTGTTGAAATATGCATTTTTTGATCAATCAGTGCCTGTAAAAGCCCCCTTTTTGCTCCGTCTAACTTATTATTCGGAATCAAATGAAAATCAACTGCCAAAGCATATGCTGTCTGGCTTGGATGATTCGGATTTCCTTCTTCATTTGAGTAGTATGTTTCACAAATTCTATTTCCGTTTACATCCAAATCAGACTTGCTCATCTCACCCCAATATCCCAATGTTCCGTCCTCTTTTACCCACGCTTCACAAAAAGCCTGCCGTATCAGAGAAAATCTTTTTTTATAAAATGCCGCATCGCTTTCTTTTCCAAGTAGCTGTGCAATTTTTCCCATTAAATCCGATGTATGTGCCGCATAAGCCGTTGCCGAAAGAATAAACGGTGTCGATTCATCAAAAGTCAAATGATCGCCTCTTCTTTGCTGTACTTGAAGAAATGGAATAGAAGCCAGATCGGACTGCTCTGGTACTTTTACTCCATTTACAGTACGAAGCCCATAATTTTGCCGTTCTTCCTGACTTTGATAGAAAACCCACTGCTGCATCATCTGATAATTTTCTTCTAAAATTCGAATATCCCCATATGCCAAATAGAGTTCCCATGGTACAATTACTGCTGCATCCCCCCATCCGGCACAACCATCTGCACGATTATCTCCGCCAAGAGGTGCAATATCCGGTACTGCACCGTCTTTCTGATATAAAAACTGCCCATCTCGCAAATCCTGAAGCCATTTTCGCAAAAACATATAGCTGTCCATAGAAAACACTGCTGTTCCAGCAAAAATCTGTGCATCTCCTGTCCAACCCATCCGTTCATTTCTCTGCGGACAATCTGTTGGAATTAATAGATAATTGCCCCGCTGCCCCCACTCTATATTTTTTTGAAGCTGGTTAATCTGCGAATTAGAACAAGCAAATTCTCCTGTTTTATGTATTGTACTGCACAGCACCAGTCCTTCTAATGCAATAATAAAACTATAATCCAAAAGAGGCTGACCATTTCCGGTTATCTCTACATAGCGAAATCCATGTGAAGTAAAAGATGGGATAAATTCTTCTCCTGTTTTTGAACCTTTGCAGATATAGATATCGGTATTGGCGGCTGTCCGCATATTCTGCAGATATAATTCCCCATTTCGATAACACATCTCTCCATAGCGCAGACGAAACGAACTTCCTCTTTTTGCTTTTACTTTTATCCGCACCATTCCAACCATATTTTGCCCAAGATCATAGACAAAATGTCCTTTTGGATTTTCCCATACCGCAATCGGCTTTAAAACCCGTTCTATTTTTGCACCTAAACCAATCTGTGCTGATAATTCAAAGTCTGGTTCTTTTTCAAAAGATCCATTCGTTGGCAATACTGGAAATGCCCATTTCTTTTTTCTGCAAGGTTTCCAAATTTTATCCAAACAATCTCTGCTATCTATCTTCTGCATCCCAACAACTTCTTCTAATCGGGCATCATAAATTTCTCCGTCTAAATAATCCGAATCGATAAGAGGTCCTTTTCCTGTATACATCCAAGTTTCATCTGTTTTTATTATTTCTTCTGTTCCATCCTTATAGCAAATAATAAGCTGTGCCAAAAAAGCACTTTCTCTTCCGTAAATCATCGCACCTGCATAGCCGCAATATCCAGAATAATACCCCTTACCAACCATAACAAACCAATGGTTTTCCCCTTCTTTTATATATTCTTCTGCCGGATAAACCTGATAGGGAATTCGGATTCGATAGTCGGTAAATCCCGGCGTTAAATATTCTTCTCCAATTCGTCTGCCATTACAATACATCTCATAACTTCCACGAGCCGAAGCGTAAATCCGTGCCGTTCGAATCCCTCCATGTACCTTTTGATCCAAATAAAATATCTTTTGTAAATGCAGTCCCGGACAAGGACAAGCCAGTTCAAATACATGATCTACTTTTAATTCTCCATTTTTTACTGTTCCAAGTGAAGAAAAAACACCACTTGAATCTGTAAAATCCTCCTGCAGATAAATTTCTTTTGTAACCGCATCCGAAATAACAACTTTTTGATAAAATGCCCGATTACTCACCTGCCGAAACCCAACCAACATAAGATATGACTTTCTAGGCTGATTTGGCGGGTTGGGCGGCAAAAAATCTTCTTCCTGCTCAATAATAGGCACACCGTTTATTTTCACTGTTACGGTTCGCTTTTTTACAATCCAGACTATCTGCTGACTCTGTTCTTCTGTTCCCTCTGGCACAGCTTCTTTTGAAATCCAATACTTACTTTTTTTTCCTAAAAAAACAATCTCAGAAACTGCTCCACTCTCACGGCTTCCATTCCAAGCACAATCCGAATAGGCAAACGCTTTTAAATAGCGTGTCTTTAAATCGACTTCAAAAAGCACATAATTCTCTCGATCTCTGGCTGCCATAACAAATCCTGCTGTGTTTCCTTCTTCTACCCGAAATGTTACCTGATAGCACCAGTTTTCCAACGCAGCCGTATTAATACCTGCTTTTGAACTTCCAATAAACTCTGCACCGTTCCAAACCTCTTTTTTCGTTCCCATCAGTCCTGTTTCAAACCATGTCGTATCACTTTTTTTTGCTGCTCCCTGTTCATCCCAAACAGTGACGTCCCAATAATAACGCTTTTTTGGAGAAAGCATCGTTCCCTGATAAAGAACTGCTACTGACTGCTTAGATAAAACCTTTTTGCTGTCCCATACAATCGTCTTTCTTACTATATCCTCTATTATATCTTCTTTCCACACCACGATCTGATATGCACTCTGTGCCGCTCCATAATGTTTGGCTTCCATCTGCCAAGAAAAAGCAGGATTTTTTTCATCCATTCCAATAGGACACACCATATATTCCGTTTTTAAATTTACAATTCGAACCAGCTTGTTCATCTCTTTTCCTTTCCCTGCTTAGGATCTGTTCAAAAATAGCTTTTCATATTGCTTGTCTTTTTCTCCAATAACACCAATCAAAAATCAGTTACACAACCTATAAAAGTTATTTCTGAACTGCTTCTTATTTTGCCAAAAGATAACCAAAATATGCCAAATATCCAACCAGCATAATTCCTCCGCCCCATCGCTCCAGCAGCTTTTTTTGAAATACACATAGCCAAAGCAGGATTCCTGCCAAAATAGCAACAATTCCATCTATATAAAATTCCGGTGAAAATGGTACAGGTACAATTAAAGCTGTTGTTCCAACTACAAACAAAATATTAAAAATATTGCTTCCCACGATATTTCCAACTGCAATATCTGCCTTTCCCTTTCGTGCAGCAATTACAGAAGTCACCAACTCAGGAAGTGAAGTTCCAAAAGCAACAATCGTAAGTCCGATAAACCGCTCACTCATTCCGAAAATCGTAGCAAGTACAGTAGCAGCATCAACGGTTACATCACTTCCCACAATAATCAGCACCATTCCTATTATTCCTGTAAGAATTAATTTTACAACACTTTCCTGTTTTTCTTCTTCCTGCTGCTGTTCCATTCCGTTTTTTGCTGCCTGAAACAGATAAAACAAATAAACCAAGAAAAATCCCCAAAGCAAAACTCCCTCTATACGAGTAATCTGGTTGCCGGTCCAACCACAAACTAAAAACACAACCGACACTCCTATCATAAAAGGCAATTCAATCCGAACAGTAGACTTCTGCACGGCAATAGCAGTAATAACAGAAGTAATTCCAAGGATAACCAATACATTCATAATATTACTTCCAACTACATTTCCAACCGTAATACCGGCACTTCCTTTCAAAGCAGCAGTAATGCTTACCGCTGCCTCCGGCGCACTTGTTCCCATAGCAACAATCGTAAGTCCAATCACAAGCTGAGGAATCCCAAATTTTTCAGCAATTCCAGATACTCCGTCTACAAACCAATCCGCCCCCTTAATCAACATAACAAACCCTACTGCTAACAATCCCAACTGAATCAATACTTCCATTTCTTTTCCTCCGTTTCTCCTTTGAATTTTTTTGTATTCTGTGTGCTTTGTGTACTTCTTATTCAGAAGCCACAAAAAAAGGACAAAACTTTCGCACAAAATGCTAAAAGTCTTGTCCCTTCCTGTTAAAAAAAGGTTATGCAGCCACGATATAAAATCGGGGGATGTTGACTGCACAATAGTAACTACTCCCTTTTAACTATCTTAAGTATACTAAATTTTTAAAATATGTCAACTATTCTTTTCTACTATTTTCCAAATTTAAAATAAAAGGACAACTGTGTAGAGGACATCAGAGGAGGTCAGAGGACGCCAGAGGACGCCAAATTCGAAAACGGTGGGCAACCTGCTGTTCCGGTTTCCAAAAAGCAAGAAGTTCTAAGACTTCTGCCTTTTCCTTTTCTCAACCAGACAGACCGGGGCGCAATTCGCCCTCATAACAGCCGGAACGTAATGGGTGTAAGG
>CAJUGZ010000283.1 GCA_910585855.1 uncultured Lachnospiraceae bacterium
TTTGGAGCGGAGCAGGCAAAGGACAGGAGCAAACCGCCTCTGGCGTCCGGTGAAAACCAACCAACCCTTAATTTATTCATCCACCACAATCATCTTTTCCATCTGCTTTGTCATACCTGTTTTTACCACATTACAAGACGAATAATCATCACTATTTGTCAGCAATACAGCCGCAGTTGTACTATATCCCGCTGCTTTAATTTTAGAAATATCAAATGTCATAAGTTTCTGACCAGCCTTAACTTTATCTCCTTCAGCCACAAAAACCATAAATCCGTCACCATTCATTTTTACCGTATCCACTCCAACATGAATCAAAAGTTCCATTCCCCCCGGTCCGGTAATACCAATCGCATGACGTGTTTCAGTCACAGAGGATATTTCCCCATAAAAAGGAGCAACCACTTCCCCGATTTCCGGCTCAATCCCAACACCATCCCCCAAAACACCAGACGCAAATGTTTCATCTGGAATACTTTCTCTTAAAATAACATTTCCCTGAATCGGAGCATAAATTACTTTTTCCATATTTTCCTGTACTGTTTCTTTTTCTGCCGACTCTCTAACTAGTTCTTCTGTTATATTTTCTGATACCTTTTGTTTCTGTGGTTCTTCATCCTTATATCCAAATATCCATGTCAGTGCAAATGAAACACCGATAGAAATTGCCATCATCAAAATATATGGAATCGGCATATTCAGACAAAGCAGCACACCAAATAAACCAGTTACCCCCGTCCCGCTTGCACCAAGCTGTGTAATAGAAGCAAATAGTGCACCACATGCACCACCGATACATCCACAGACAAAAGGCTTAAAATAACGCATATTGACACCAAAGATTGCAGGTTCTGTAATACCCATAAATGCACTGAATGCAGAAGGAAGCGCCATAGATTTTGTTCTTGCATTTTTTGTCTTTACTGCAACTGCAAGTGTTGCCGCACCCTGTGCTAAATTTGCTGCAGATGCCAAAGGAAGCCAATAGGTCACTCCATACTTTGCAAGCTGTCCTACATCAATAATTGTATACATATGATGGATTCCTGCAACAACTGTCGGTGCATAGAGCGCACCCATAATAAAACTTCCAATCCCAAGCGGAAGTGCAATCAGCCACTGGATACCGTCAATAATACCATTTTCAATTACAACAAACAAAGGTCCAATAATAGAATAAGTCAGATAACCAGTTACAAACACACTTACCAAAGGAGTTACAAATAAATCAAACATCTCTGGTACAATCTTATGCAGTTTCTTTTCAATAAAACACATCACCCATACAGCAATAATAACCGGAATTACATGCCCCTGATAACCGATTAAATCAATTTCATACAGTCCAAACCATACACTCTGTCTGATATGTACACCCTCTGTTGCCACCGTCCATGCATTCTGCAGATTCGGATGAATCATTAACATACCGATAACCGCACCCAGATACGGATTGCCGCCAAATGCCTTTGCTGCACTGTATGCAATTAAAATAGGCAGAAACGTATACGCTACATTACTAAATAAATTTGCAAATACAAATATAGAACTGCTGGTATCTAATGACAAAAAACCATTATTTACCATAAAATTTAGTGCTTCCATAATTCCCATTAAAAAACCGCTGGCTACAATCGCCGGAATAATAGGTACAAAAATATCACCCAGTGTTTTAATCGCCCGCTTAAAAACATTTTGCTGTGCAGCGGCTGCCTGTTTTACTTCCGCTTTTGTAGCAGCAGATAACCCGGAAACCTGAAGAAACTCATCATATACTTTATTTACCGTTCCTGTCCCAAGGATAATCTGAAGCTGTCCTGACGCAAAAAAGACCCCTTTTACTCCTTCAATTTCCTCTACTGCCTTACTGTCACACTTGTTATTGTCCCCAATCACAAGACGCAGACGTGTCGCACAGTGTGCCGCAGAAATCAAATTTTCTTTTTTCCCTACTTTTTCATAAATCTGTTCCGCAACTTTTTTATAATCCATATTTTCCTCTCTTTCTATGCCATACCATATAAAGCACTTCTAAAATACCACTTTCATTCCATCGTAAGAAGCAACCATCCCATTTTCCTCTGCAAACGCTTCTAACTGCTTATGCGTCATCTCGCCATTATGAGAAAAATGATTGATTACTTTAACCGTATCCTTATTGATACAGCCCCGTTCTTCCAATATCTTTGCAAATGCAATATCATCCGGCAGCCCCATATGGTAGCCATCAATCTGTTTTTTTCCCATCGTAGCATCCAAAGAAATCAAATTGTATTGATACTGAAAAATACAATCCCATGCCTTATCACTCATCTTCATACCCGTATCATGACCATATAACAGACATTTTTCATCCTTCTCTATAATATAGATAAAACAAGTTTCCCTCTTATCATGATCTGCAGGAATCGGAATAATATGATATCCATCTGCCATAAAATCACCAAACGGCTTTAATCTAATAAACTTAACTGCCTCATCCAGCGGATGTACTTTAAACCGATCAATCAACACTGCATCATAAAATGCTTTCTCTACCGCCTCATTGCCATACACATGAAGGATTCCCTTTGCATTGTGTCCAAAATGCTCATGTCGGTGAATCAATTCTACAGGAAAAAAATGATCCATATGAGAATGTGTCACCAGCAGATGCTCAATCTGTCCTAACTGCAGAGAATATTGAAGAGCATGTGTATAAGTATCCGGCGGAAAATCAATTAAAATCTTTCCATCCACAATAGACTGCGTTCTGGTACGTACCTCCTTCCCTCCGGCTTTTCTCGCCTTTTTGCAGATTTCACAGTCACAAAACAGAGCCGGCAACCCTTCTGCTGCTGCAGTTCCCAAATACTGTATTTCCATAGCGTTCTCCTTTCTTCAGGGTAAATCATACACTCCTGACCTAAATACAAATATCATATTTTACAACATCAATACAGGCAGTTCCATCTGTATCAAAAATAATTCCATCAGATTCCATAGGAGTATAAAAAACAGAAGACATCACTTTTTCTCCTTGATTTACAAATACTTCAACCGAATATCTGTCCAGCAGCAGTCTTAAATTCAATACTTCTTTCTGCATTTTCGAAACATAAGGTTCTGCTGCCATCTTCCTTCGGCATACTACATCACGCACCAGCCCGGAATACGTCCGATCAATCGTCAGACATTTTCTTAAATGATTGTATTGAAGAAGCATTTCATATTCCTTGCTGTAAGCAAAGCGAATAGAAAAATAATGAAAATCAAACTCTGTAATATCCACCTGCAAATCAATAATCCTTCCACTAATACCATCTAAAACAACTTCCTGTGTTACCCTTCTTTCTATATATTCCACTTTATTTTTACGATATTGTTCCAACTCCCGAACCGGACTCTGATAAATCTTTCCCTCTTTTAAAACCAACTCCCTTGGCAAAGTCATCATTCCCGACCAATTTAAAAAATTATTTGCCAGTTTCATATCCCATGACTGCATCCATGCAATCATAATCCGTCTGCCGTCTGTTGTCTGCAAAGTCTGTGGTGCATAAAAATCCAGTCCATAATCTACAGAAGCCACTTTCTCTCTTCTAAATTGATAAATCGACCTATCATAATATCCATAAATAAATATAGAATGATTGCCATTATAAAATTCATACCCTTTTGCCCTCATATCCTGCGGAGAAACCAATAAAATTTGTCTGTCCCCCAATGAAAAGAAATCGGGACACTCCCACATTTTTCCATATTCCCCCCTGCTCTGATCCAAAACCGTCAAAAACTTCCACTGTTCCAAATTATCAGACCGATATAAAAGAACCTGCCCATCGTTTTCATCACTAAGACTGCCAACTACCAAATAATAATACTCTCCCTCCTTCCAAACTTTCGGATCTCGAAAATCCTTTCTGCTGCTTCCCTCTGGAATACAATCTCCCATAATAATGGGATTCCCCTTATATTTAAAATAATTCAGCCCGTCACCTTCTGCCATACACTGCACCTGACGGTAATCATGCAACCCATCCTCCAAGTACCGATCTATCACACCAGTATAAATCAGCACATGCTTTCCCTCCGCTTCGATTGCACTTCCCGAATAACATCCCCCTTCATCATAACTTTCATCCGGTGCTATTGCCGCCGGCAGATATTCCCATCTGATAAAATCCTTACTCTTACAATGCCCCCAATGCATCGGTCCCCATGTGTTACTAAACGGATGATACTGAAAAAACAAATGATACTCTTTTTGATAAACCGAAAATCCATTTGGATCATTCATCCATCCAACCGGAGAAGATAAATGATAAACAGGTCTGTGTTCTGCAGGGATTTCAGAAATCCCCCTTTTTTCAATTTTACGAACTCTGTCTAACTGACTGCTCTGTACCTTATCCATAACTTCTACCCTGCCTTTACCCACAATTTTTAAAACCAAATAATCTATAACCAGTTCCATTACCAGTTAAGTAACCGGTTACTTTATATTCTTAAAATACCACGTTTTTTCTTTTCTGTCAATAGACTTTTTCAAAAAATAACCGGTTACTTAACTAGTTATAATTTTAGATTGATTTTCCAAACTTACACTGTTATACTAAAAATAACAAAAACTATTTTTATCATTGATTTTAGGAGGTTTATTCCATGAATAAAAAGAAAGTAACATTTAACGATATCGCAAAATATACGAATTTTTCTAAAACAACAATATCCCGATATTTTAACAACCCAGATTCCCTTACCGTAGAAAATCAAGATATTATCGCACAGGCACTGATTGATTTAAATTATCAGGAAAACAAACTTGCCAAAGTCTTAGCAAACGGCAAAAGCGAATTTGTCGGCATTATCGTTCCTAATCTTTATCTGCACTATTATGCCGAAATGTTAAATCAAATTTTAAATACTTACGAAACCTTCGGATATAAATTTCTAATTTTTGTCAGCAAAAACAATTTCGAAACAGAACGAAACTATATTCAAGAATTATTAGCCTATAAAATTGAAGGCATGATTATACTAAGCCATACCATTTCCTCTAAAGAACTGGCTTCCTATCAGATTCCTATTGTTGCCATTGAACGTGAAGATCAATATATAAACAGCGTAAACACAGATAACTATATGGGTGCTGTACAGGCAACCAGCCTATTATTCAAAAATAACTGTGATATTTTTATCCATATCAATTCCGATGTCCCAAAAGACACCCCCGCTTACGGACGTATCCAAGGATTTCAAGACACCTGCAATGAAAACCAAATCCCCTACGAATTAATCCTAAAAGATCTGGGACACTCTCATCAAGAAATCCATACCCATATGCTAAAAATCTATCAATACCTAAAAGAAAAATATCCAAATCAAAAAAAAGGACTATTTATGGCAAACGATACCCACGCCAACAATATGCTGAATATCATTTTCCGGGAATATGGTACTCTGCCAGACGAATACCGTATCATTGGCTTTGATGATTCCCCCATCGCAGAACAAGCCATCATTCCAATCAGCACCATAGGTC
>CAJUGZ010000284.1 GCA_910585855.1 uncultured Lachnospiraceae bacterium
TGCTTTTTGGAAACCGGAACAGCAGGCTGCCCACCGTTTTCGAATCTGGCGTCCGATTTGGAAAAACAAAAAATAAACCGTCAAAATTACCGTCAGAATTCTGATAATCAAATTCTTTTTTTATTTCTAATTTTTTTTATAAATTCCACAAGAAATGTTTTATTAGTTGAAGTCAAAAAAGTAAGAGTTTAAGCCGTCAAATTTCTGGTCAAATTTTTTTGAAAATCTTGCTTTATATCGAAAAAATATGCTTTTCACAGAGTAGATTACTCTACGAAAATCCGGTAAACATAGATGAATTTCAGCATCCCCCTCCCATTACGATGGTATCTCCCCAACAATTCGTCCCTCCCGAATCAAAAGAATCCGATCACAAATCTGATACATCACATCCATATCATGAGAAATAAACAAATACGACAATCGAAATTCCTCCTTCAACTCAATCAAAAGCTCCAATATCTGAGCCTGTATCGTGACATCCAAAGCAGAAACTGGTTCATCCGCCACAATCAGTTCCGACCCCTGTATCAAAGCCAAAGCAATCCCGATCCGCTGCCTCTGCCCCCCGCTTAGATCCGATGGTCTTCTCTCTAAATACCCTTTATCTAACCCAACTCTTTCAAGCATCCGAACCACAGCCTCCCGCCTTTTATCCGCCTCCATCTTTCTCTGAATCCGCAAAGGTTCTTCTAAAATCCATCCTATTTTCTTTGCCGGATTTAACGATCCATAAGGATCTTGAAATACCATCTGCGGCTTTACTGTTCCATGCACAATCTGCCCCTCAATCTCTTGATTCAGCCCTAAAATTGCCTTAGAAAGCGTTGATTTTCCGCATCCGCTCTGCCCGACCAACCCCACTACTTCTCCTCGGTGAATCTGAAAATTTATATCAAAAAGCACCTGTTTTCTATTCTTTCTTCCAAATTTCCCTTCTGTATAAAATACATTTAAATGCGAAACCTGCAAAACCGTGTCGCTTTCTTTTTCTCCCTTCAAGCAAACACCCTCTCTGGAAGGAATCGACTGAAGCAGCTTTTTTGTATATGCCTCTTTTGGTGCAGAAAAAATTTCTTTTGGCGTGCCGCTCTCTACAATCTTTCCCTGATGCATCACCAAAATCCGATCACTAAAATCCTTTACCACATTTAAATTATGGGAAATAAAAAGAATCCCCATCTTTCTTTTTTGATTAATCTTTTTTAAAAGACAAAGAATCTGCTCTTGTATCTGTACATCCAATGCCGTAGTCGGCTCATCTGCAATCATAAGTCCCGGATAGCAGATCATCCCCATTGCAATCATTACCCGCTGCCGCATCCCACCGGAAAGCTGATGCGGATATTTCTTATAAAGACCTTCTGCCTCCTGCAGTCCGACCGCTTCCAATGCTTCCGTCACCCGTCTTTTTCTCTCCTCTTTCGAAAGAGAATCATGCAAAATAAGCTGCTCTTCAATCTGTTTTCCAATCTGCATAACCGGATTTAAAGAAGTCATAGGCTCTTGAAAAATCATTGAAATTTCCTTTCCCATATAGGATCGGCGTTCTGCCAAAGAAAGGGATAACAGATCGACTCCCTTATACCAAATTTTTCCGCTGCACTCTGCCCTCTCACTCAAAAGCCCAATTACTCCAAGTGCTGTCTGTGTCTTTCCAGAACCAGATTCCCCGATAATTGCAACAATCTCTCCTTCCTGCATCGAAAAAGAAATTTTATCTACCGCTTTTATTAAAGAACCGTCTTCTTTCTGAAATGTAATTGATAAATCCTCTACTCTTAGCATCCTCTCTCCCTATCTTTTTGTAATTCCCTCACTGATAAAACTAAAACCCAAAATTAATAAAATAATTACAATTCCCGGAAAAAGTGCATACCAAGGCGCAGAAAACAAATATCCCTGTGCCTCAGAAAGCATCCGTCCAAGGCTGGCATCCGGCGGCTGTACCCCGATTCCAAGATAACTCATTCCTGCTTCTGCAAGTACCGCATTATTAAAACCGACTGTCAAAGCAGATAAAAGAGCAGGCACACAATTTGGCAAAATATGTACCAGCATAATTCGAAAATCCGATGCTCCCATCAGTCTGGCACTTTTCACATAATCCAATTCCCGAAGCCGCAAAAACTCCCCACGTACAATTCGGGCATAACTAGGAATAAAGATAATCCCCAATGCCAAAATAATATTGTATTTTCCGCTTCCAAGAACACTAATAAACACCAAAGCAAGCAATATCCCGGGAAATGCCGCCAGCATATCATTCAAACGCATCAAAACCTCATCCAGCCAGCCTCCGTAAAATCCAGTCACTGCCCCTAAAATCGTACCAAAAACCGCACCAATTCCGGTAACAGAAAGTGCAATTAAAACTGTCATTCCCATCCCATGCTGCACTCTGGTAAAAATATCCCGTCCAAAATTATCTGTTCCCATCCAGTGTGTAAGACAAGGCGACATAAATTTTTCTTTTCCGTTCATCTGAGCTGCACCATAGGGAGAAAAAAGAAGCCCAAAAAGCATCATAGAAAATAAAATAAAAACTAAAGCCAATCCTGTCATCAATGTTTGATTCCGTCCAAATAACTGCTGGCCATATAAAAATTTCCTTTTTCTTTCTGCCGAGTTCTTTCTATGCCGTTCCTCTGTCCTAGAGGAGTCTATTCCTCCTGAATACCCTGTCCGGCTGCTTTCCATTCTGCCACTTCCCTTCTTTTACATTTCACTCCCACTTATTTACTCTACCCGAATCCTTGGATCTAGATAGCGATAAAGCACATCTACCACTCCATTCATAATTACAACTACAGAAGCAATATAAACCAAAATTGCCTGTACAACTGGATAATCCCGGTTTCCGATAGAAGATACCAAAAGCCTTCCCAAACCGGGCAGATTAAAGACCTGTTCTACTACAATACTGCCTGCCATGGTTTCTGCTGCTATCATTCCAAGAATCGTAACAACCGGAATAAAAGCATTTTTTAAAATATGTCCGTAAAGCACTCTTTTTTCTGTATTTCCTTTGCTATAAGCAGTTCGAACATAATCACTCTCTTCCTGTTCTAAAACAGAATTTCTTAAGAATTTTACTACCATAGCCGATTTCGGAACAGCAATCGCCATAGCCGGAGCAATCAGATAAGTCAAAAATCCAATCCGGCTTTCCGTATAACTAATATAATTTCCGGGCGTAAACCACTTTAAAATCAATCCAAAAATCAAAATAATCAATACTCCAAGAAAAAAAGACGGAACTGCCATAAAAATCTGATTGACAAGATGCATCCATTTTCCAATTCGTTTCTTTGCAAACTGCACCTGAAAAACTCCAAGCGGAACAGATAAAACTAAAATCAATAAAAAAGTAATTCCTGCCAAAGCAAATGTAACCGGCAGTTTATCTTTCAATAACTCTGCTACCGGAATCTGATAATTATAAGAAATTCCAAGATTTCCTCTGCAAAAATCAGCAATCCAGCACAGATAACGCACCAAAAGCGGTCGATTTAATCCCATCTGCTCCCGCATTGCCTCAATCTGAGCATCGGTAGCATCCATATCCAGCATCATGGCAGCAGGATCTCCCGGAATAATCTGAAATACAAGGAAAGCCGCCATTGAAATCAACAACAATGTGAACAAGAGAGTAGCTATTTTTTTTCCTAAATACTTCATGTGACTTTCCTCCTAATCAAAATAAAACTCTTTTTTATTTCCGATAATAAACCTTCGACACATCCTGCACATAAACCGGATAAAACGTATATCCTCCAAGTTCTGGATTAAAAGCAATCAATACTGCTGCGTCCTGAATAAATACAGAAGCTGCCTGTTCTGCTAAAATCTCCTGAAGCCGATGATAATTTTCTACTTTTACAGTATCCTCTATCGCCTGCAAAGCCTCTTCTAAAACCATATCATATTCCTCATCAGAAAACCCAATAAAATTGCTTTTCACATCACTACCATACCGCTTTAACAACGCCTTTGGTGCTAAATCTGCGTCCAAGCCAATAATTGTAGACTGAAACTGTCTTCCCCGATAAGCATCACTATACCAACTTGCCCACTCCACCAGTTCAATCTTAGCCGTTATACCAATCTGCTTTAACTGTTCTACTATCACCTGTGCTGTATCAATATGAAACTGATAATTAGAAGGTACTGTTATTGTCATCTCAAACCCGTTCGGATATCCTGCCTCTGTCAGCAACGTTTCTGCCTTTTCCAAATCTACTTCATAGTACCCGGACAAATCTTTATAGTACTTTCCAAAAGCAGGAAACATATTGCTGCCTATCTCTGTTCCATATCCATCTGCAACCATATCCATAATTTCCTGTGCATTTATCGTATAACAAAGCGCCTGCCGTACCCGCACGTCATCAAATGGCTCTACTGCATTATTTAGAAACAATGCCTGCACCAAATTACTAGTTCCAATCAAAACCTCGAACTGTCCCGACAATTCCCTTGCCTGATCTGAAGTCAAATAAGGATAAATATCTATCGATCCTGCCTTTAACTCCATCATAGCAGAATCCGTATTTGCCACAATTCGAAATTCCACCCCATCTAAATAAGGACGCTCTCCCCAATAATCCTCAAACCGTTCCATTACAAAAGACTGCTGCGGTGCATAAGATACAAACCGAAACGGTCCGCACCCAATCGGTGCAGATGCCTGATTTTCATAACCCTCCGGTAAAATCGCTTCCGTCAAATATCCAATCAATTCCGTATCCGCCTCAGAAAGCACCAATTCCACTGTCTTTTCATCCGGTGTATTTATCTTTTCAATCACAGAATAAGCCGACACAAGAGGTTCAGTCTGACCCTCCAACATGCCGGCACATCTCTTAATCGAATAAATGACATCTTCTATCGTAACCGGCTCGCCGTTGTGAAATGTTACGCCGTCCCTTAAGGTGAATGTATAAGACATTCCATCCTCTGAAATCTTGTAATCACTGGCAACCGCCGGAATTAATTCCCCTTCCGAATTTGGTTTCACCAAACCTTCGAAAATGTTAAATAGTACTTCAGATGTTCCTGCCGAACCTGCAAGGTGTGGGTCAAGACTATCCAGATCATTCTGGATTCCTACTACTATAGAGCCGCCATAAACCGCCTCTCCTTCTGCCAAAGTTCCCTCTGTCATCTCTGTGTTTATGGTACTCCCCTCCGTGGTGTTACTTTCAACAGTTAAATTGGATTCTGACTGAACCGTTTCCTTCTCTGTATTGCCTGCACACCCGCCCAGTGCAATCATCGCTGCCACAGTTACAGCCATTGCTAGAATTCGTTTCATCTGTCTTCTCATAACTTCCTCCTGAATTCATTTATTTGCTCTCTTTATTCAATTGTTGGCTGTATCATATCATTTTATGTATAAAAATGCAAGTATTTTTTTGCATACAATATACACAATTATCAAGCCGGACGCCAGATTCGAAAACCGTGAACCGCCTGCTGTTCCACGTTTCCAAAAAGTA
>CAJUGZ010000285.1 GCA_910585855.1 uncultured Lachnospiraceae bacterium
ATTATGATCCGGGTGCAAGTGAAGTAAATCAATTAAACCGTATCAAGTTAATGTTAGCAACTGCACAGAAAAACCTGCAGAGCAAATAGTTTTTTATTCCGAAGGGGACGCTTGAATGGAAAGGAAGGTCTGCACCGAGCCCGGTGTAGACCTATTGCCAGATTCCGGCGTCCCCCTCTCAAATATTTTCAATCTGCCAATCAATTGGCTCTACTCCATTTGCTTCAAAAAAGGCATTTGCCTGACTAAAATGTTTACATCCAAAAAATCCCCGAGAAGCTGACAAAGGGCTAGGATGAGGTGCTTTCAAAACTAAATGTTTTGGATTGGTAAGCATAGAAGCCTTTGACTGAGCCGGTTTTCCCCAAAGGAAATAAACAATTGGTCGATCCTGCTCGTTTACTGCCCGAATAACCGCATCCGTAAACTGCTCCCAGCCTCTTCCCTGATGAGAATTTGCCTCATGAGCCCGAACTGTAAGTACTGTATTTAAAAGCAAAACACCCTGATCCGCCCATTTTTTCAAATACCCGTTATTTGGGATCTCACATCCTAAATCCGACTTTAACTCCTTATAAATATTCTTTAAAGAAGGCGGAATCTCTTTTTGTTCTGGAAGCACAGAAAAACTAAGTCCATGTGCCTGATGTTCCCCATGATAAGGATCTTGCCCTAAAAGCAATAATTTTACTTTGCTTAAAGGAGTAAAATTAAACGCATTAAAAATATCATCACTTGGCGGAAAAATCGCCCTTGTACTATACTCTTCCTTTACAAAATCATACAGCTTCTTATAATACGGTTTTGCAAACTCAGGCTTCAACATAGGAAGCCAATCATTTTCAATTTGTGCCATTTGTTTTTCCTCCTATTTTACTCTTGTATTTTATCAATTGGCAAAAGCCAAATTTGCCCCAATCAAACAAAAAACTTCACATACCAACCTATCTTCAGGAAATTTTCAACACCGCTTTCCGGCTGGTAAAACATAGCAGAACTCGGAAGGAAAGTCTATGCAGAGTCATCATTTCCCGTCGGCACTTAGGCACGGTGTTGCTGTATTTTCGTGCCTTATGTGTCCGCTATGAAAATAAGAAATGCTAAGCGCAAGCGAGCCCGGAATAGACCTTCCTTCCGAGTTCAGCGTCCCCCCTTAACAGATCTATTCTATTTACATTCGAACCGAAACTCCTCTATCCCGAAGATAGCTCTTTACCTGCCTAATCTCTAACTCTTTATAGTGAAATAAAGACGCTGCCAAAACCGCATCCGCTTTCCCCTCTGTCAATGCCGTATAAAAATGTTCCATTTTTCCAGCACCCCCGGAAGCAATCACCGGAATAGAAACTGCCTCGGAAATCGCTTTGGTCAGTTCGATATCGTATCCATCCTTTGTTCCATCACAATCCATACTAGTAAGAAGAATCTCTCCCGCTCCTAGTTGATTTGCTTTTACTGCCCATTCTACCGCATCAATTCCCATATCAATACGTCCCCCGTTTTTAAAAATATTCCATCCGGTCTGATCTTCTCTTTTCTTTGCATCAATCGCAACTACTACACACTGACTTCCAAATTTCTCTGCTGCTTCAGAAATCAATGTCGGATTCATAATTGCTGCTGAATTAACAGCCACTTTATCTGCTCCCTCCCGAAGAATCATCTTAAAATCCTCTACACTTCGGATTCCCCCTCCTACCGTAAAAGGAATAAATACCGTTTCCGCTACCCGTCTTACCATATCAATTTTAATGGTTCTTGCATCAGAAGAAGCCGTAATATCCAAAAAAACCAGTTCATCTGCACCCGCTTCTCCATAGGCACGCCCTACCTCCACTGGATCACCGGCATCCCGCAGATTGACAAAATTTGTCCCCTTTACCACACGACCATTGTGTACATCCAAGCAGGGAATTATTCTTTTTGTAAACATTTTTTTCTCCTTACCATACCTATTTTACTCTATTGACCGCTGCAAAATTTTTTAAAATCTGTAAGCCAACTTCTCCGCTTTTTTCTGGATGAAATTGACAGGCAAAAATATTATCCTTTTCTACCGAAGCATGAATCTGTACGCCATACTCCGTTGATGCAGTTACAATTTCCTCCTGCGCCGCCTTTAAATAATAGGAATGTACAAAATAGACATATGGTTCTTCTCCTATCCCCTGAAATAAAGTTGCTTTTTCCTTTTTCTTCAACGAATTCCATCCCATATGAGGTACTTTAAGCCCTGTATCTGGAATCCGAAGAATTTCTCCTTTTAAGATTCCTAACCCTTTTGTTTCTAAAGATTCTTCACTTTTCTCAAACAATAGCTGCAGCCCTAAACAAATCCCTAAAAATGGTGTATTTTTCTCTACTACCTGATAAATTGTGTCAACTAAACGATAATATGAAAGTTTTTTCATAGCATCTCCAAATGCTCCTACCCCGGGCAAAATCACCTTATCTGCAGCCAAAATTTCTTCTCTATCTCTAGACACTATCACTTCTTCTCCAAGAGAAATAAGTGCCTTTTCTACACTTTTTAAATTTCCGGCATCGTAATCAATTACTGCTATCATCCAGTCCTGTTTCCTTCCTTCTTTTTGAAAAGTTATTTTTTAGCAGTTCCTTATTCTCTAAAATTTAATAACTTCCTGTATAAGACATAATTCTTTTTGTATATTCATTATGATCTTCTAATTTATTCCACTCTCTTACTGCATCTAAATTTAATCCATACGTTTTCAGTGCATATTCTACATTAGCAAGCAATGCATCCAACTCTTCTTTTATCCCATATGTTTCTGCAATATCTACATATTTATCATAGTTTTCTACTGCTTTTACCAAAGAATTTAATGACTCATTCGGCATATTGATCTCTGAACAATTTACATAAGAACGATACTGTTTTTCCACACGCATTAAAATCCGTATCGACTCATAAAACTGTGTATCAGAATCTTTTAAATTCAGCCCGTTTAATGCCTTAAATGCCTCTTCATAATTTCCATTTTCAAATTCTCCCCTCGCCTCCTGCACAGCAAGACGATATCCAAATGTATCTGACAGTGCAACAGCAGAAAGAACAAGCGCTGCTACTACAGATACCAAAAATACTAAAAACATTGGTCTGATATGTACAATTTCCTCTGGACTTACTGGTTCTTTTGGCAGCTTTGGTTCTTTCTCCTTCTTTGGCTTTGCAGCTTTTTGGGCAGCAGCTTCTTCTTTTTTCTGCTTTGCAGCTTCTTTTCTTTCTTCTGCTTTTTTCTTCTTTTCTTCCGCTTTTGCTTTCTTTTTCTCTTCCTTTTCCTGTGCTTTCTTCTGCTTTTGCTGCTCCTCTTCTTCCTCACTTAAAGGCTGCACCACTTCCACCCGGAAAAACATATTTTTAACCTTTTGTCCGAAAGGTTCTTTTTTCTTTGCCGACTTTTTCTTTACAACTTTTTCTAAATCTTCTTTTTTTTCTTTCTTTTTCTTTTTGCTTTTTTTCGTTTTTACTTCTTCCTCTCCCCCATCGCCTGCTCCTTCTTCTTCTCCAAAAGCGATTTTATCATACTCCCCATTAAATTCCTTTTCCTGTCCTATTTCATTACTGCTATCCTCAAACCCCGACTCTCCCTGTACTTCCTGCACAATAGAATCTAAAGATGCCATCAGATCTGCATCATCCTCTTCTGCCAAATTAGCCAGTGAATCCTCCGGTAAATCATTGTCAAAATCAATAATATTACTCAGCTCCAAATCATCTTCTTCTAATTTTGTTCCCAATGTTTCTTCTTCTCCTCCTTTTTCCCATTCAGAAGCTGCTGGTACTAACTCCTCTAACCCAGCTTCCAATTCCTCTTTCCCTGACTCCGTTAACAAATCCTCCGCCTCAGAAAAAGAATCCTCTTTTGACATCAAAATCTCTGGTTCTTTCTCTTTTACTTCCTCCTCAAAAACAGGAATTTCTTCTTTCTCTTCCTTTGCCAATGCCTCTTGTTTTTCCTTTATTCTAGAACTTATCGTTACTTCTTCTGCTTTCTCTGCTTTTGAACTAAATTCAGGCGGAATCATATTTTTTTCTTCCATCTGTTCATTCACTCGAATCAGCATCTCAAGAAACTCTTCATCTCCCATTGACGCAAAAGCAGACTCTACTTCCTCTAAATTATGTAAATCTTTTTCATCAGGAATCGCAATATTATCAGCAGAACGCTGCTCTCCGCTATACCTTCCGCCCGATACCTGCTTCATTACCTCTGTCAAATATTCCTCTGCTTTTTGATTATCTGCCATACCGCACCCTCTTCTTTAATTTCTTTTTTCTCTTCCTACTGTTCTTTTTTTATCCTAATCGATTGATAAAATCAACCGAATTTTCTGCAATCGAACAAGCACGCTCCCCAATCTTTTCTGAAACCATTGACAAACTTTTATGAACACAATAAAGCATCGCTTTTTCCTGAAAAAATACCAATTTTTCAAAAGGCCACCGCATCACCGTCGGTGTTTGAAAACCTTCACCCAGCTCTAAAATCACTATCTTTCTATTCATTGCTCCCTGAATCCATATCTGATACCGCTCCCATGCTTCCAAATAACCGCTCTCCTGATAAGGCGAATTCTGCAGCACATTCAGTTTCCCTACCTTGCCGCATATAGGACAAATTTTTTCTTCTTCTATATAAAATTTCCATGTCCCATGTTCGAAATCATCACACTGCAGTCTGCGAATATCACCACAAGGCGCAACGATTCTCTCCTCTTCAAATCCCTGCTGATACAAATAAGCATCCACATTAGTAGTAATCAAAAAATAATCCTTCTCTTTTACCAACTCCTTTATTCTCTGATACCCTATTCGAATCCTCTCTATATCGGCTTTATCCGATTCCGCCTCTTCTTTCTCTCCTGCATTTCCCTCTTTTTTTGCATCCGCCGCCCAATATCTCTGCTGAAACTCTAAAGATGCCTTCCACTGCTCCTGCGCACAAAATAACGACTCTACAGCAGGAATCTTCCATTCCGCCCCAAAGCCAATCAATATTTTATCGGCTTCTTTTATTTGCCGAATTACCTCTTCACAGCAATTTTCTACAATCTTCACCATTTTATCTAACTCTTTTTAAATATTCTATCCTTTCTGCTGTTCAAAACACAAATAATGATACCTATATCTAAATATCAAAAATCTCTTTCTATTATTCCAGCATTTATACTAATTATAACGTATTTTATTCTATGAAGCAATCGTAAATTTACAATTTAGGTATAATTGTTCATTGCAAACGGACAATGTACGCTGCAGGATAAACTTACAAAATGACAAACGTGTGAAATTGTTGATTAATATGCGATTTTCATTTTGAAAATGTCAGGATTGCAAAAAAATTACTTTGAAAATATTATGGAAATATCGTAGCAGAAATTGTTTACAGTATTTCCATTGGGGAAGCAAAGCCAGACAATCAGCGTTACTGTAGTATCGACATTGGCATAGACAACT
>CAJUGZ010000286.1 GCA_910585855.1 uncultured Lachnospiraceae bacterium
TATTAGAGGGAGATAAGGCAGCCAGAGAGGAATATATTAAGGGAAATTTAAGGCTGGTGCTGAGTGTGATTAAGCGGTTCAGCAGTTCGGATGAAAATGTAGACGATTTATTTCAAATAGGGTGTATTGGATTGATAAAGGCGATTGATAATTTTGATATTTCTCAGGGAGTGAAGTTTTCTACTTATGCAGTGCCAATGATTGTTGGAGAGATTCGAAGATATCTTCGGGATAACAGCAGTATTCGGGTGAGCCGGTCTTTGCGGGATATTGCCTATAAGGCAATTTATGCACGGGATACATTGACTAAGAAAAATCAAAAAGAGCCTACGATTGAAGAAATTGCGGCTGAGGTGGGGATGCCGAAAGAGGAGATTGTATATGCGATGGATGCGATACAGAGTCCGGTTTCTCTGTATGAGCCGGTTTATTCGGAGGGAGGGGATACCCTTTGCGTGATGGATCAGATTAGTGATAAAAAGAATCGGGAGGATACTTGGATTGAAGAGTTGTCTTTGTCACAGGCAATGAAGAAGTTAAACGAGCGAGAGAAGCGGATTATACAGATGCGGTTTTATGAGGGGAAAACGCAGATGGAGGTGGCGGATGAGATTAGTATTTCTCAGGCACAGGTTTCTAGGCTGGAGAAGAGTGCGCTTCGGAATCTTAAGAATCAGTTGGGAAGTTAATATTGATTTTGAACCAGACGCTAGATTTGGCTGGCTGCGGATCGAATAGTGAAGGAAAAGTTTTATAGAATAAATTAGCGCATAGTTTGCCTAGAGGGGAAATTATGCGTCTTTTTTTAGATTTGTTTTCTAATTATGTAGAAAGTTACATATGATAAGAGAAAGAAAGAGTGAAACAGGAGAAGAGAATGGAAAAGCGTTTGATGCGGGTAATTGATTTACGGCAGAAAGAGGTGATTAATGAAAAGGACTGCCGATGTTTAGGATGTGTGGCGGATATTGAATTTGAGGTGGAAACGGGGTGTGTCTGTGCTTTAATTATACCCGGACAGCCAAAGATGTGCGGGATTTTTGGAAGGGATACTGAATATGTGATCCCTTATCGGATGGTGCGTCAGATTGGGGAGGATATTATATTGGTTTGTGTGGAGGAGGAGGAAGTACTTGTAAAGTGTAAATAATTTTATTTGCTGCTTGGGGAGGACGCCAGATGTGAAAACCCTAGGCATCCTGCTGTTCCGGTTTCCAAAAAGCAAGAAGTTCTAAGACTTCTGTATCTTAATGCATCCAACCAGACAGACCGGGGCGCAATTCGCCCGCATGGCAGCCAAAACAGAACTGACATATTGAAGGGTTTGATCCACCGCAACAAAACGGCTTCTCTTTTATGCGGGCTAAACACGCCCCTTTTTTTGCACATACTGCATGGAAGCAGCATGTGCAAAAAATCCTAGGTTTTCGAGCAGAAGTCTAAGAACTTCTAGCTTTTTTCCAAAGTCACTGCAGGATGCCTAGGGTTTTCGCATCTGGCTGTTTCTTGATTTCGGAAAAAACAAAAAAGAATGGTATTTAAACTTTTTTAAGTTTGTTTAGTATTTTTTTATATGTATTTTTTTGCTATATTTATTTTGTATTGTGGTGAAAAATTGCTGCTATAGCAAACGACTTTAAAATTTTTATTTTGATATATTATGCTGATTGCCGTTGCTGTGATTGTTTTTATATCAGTTTTTATTTATGCTCTGGTACATATGCCGCTGCTATTATTGGTATATATTGTATAAAAATATTAGTTTTTATTTACAGTAGTATTATGAACTGCGGGACATGGGGTTTAGTTGTAGCATATGGCAAGATACAAAGCAGATTTTTAGAAAAGTTTTGATGAAATTTGTTTTTTGTTTCAGAGTCAGAAAACAGCCAGATTCTGGAATGGTGGGCAGACTGCAGCGACTTTGGAAAGCGGAGCAGCAGGCTGTTCACCATTCCAGAATCTGGCGTCCCCTTCCTCAATAAAATTCCTTTGTCATGTAATCAATAATAAATTTAAAAGACTTATAAAAGAGCTGGCTGTTCTGCTCTTGACAAATTACGACTAAGTGAGTATAATAATTCAGTAGATAGCGGGTAAAATGTTGAAATACAATGGAATTAGACTGGAATAAGGATTCAGTATTTTCTTGGATTACTCTTTAGAAAAAATTATATATTATGAGGAGGTGTAGAAACAATGAAATGTCCTTTTTGTAATAAGGAAAATACAAAGGTGATTGATTCCCGACCGGCAGAAGAGAGCAATTCGATCCGAAGGCGGCGGCAGTGCGATGAGTGCGGCAGAAGATTTACTACTTATGAAAAAATTGAAACGATTCCGCTTATTGTAATTAAAAAAGACAATAACAGAGAGCCTTATGACAGAGAAAAGATAGAGAAAGGAATTGTTCGTTCCTGTCATAAACGACCGATTTCCATGGTAGAAATCAGCAATTTTGTGGATGAGATAGAAAATCAGATTTTCAATATGGAAGAAAGGGAGATTTCAAGTTCCAGAATCGGAGAGATTATTATGGATCGTTTAAAAGATTTTGATTCCGTAGCATATGTTCGTTTTGCCTCTGTCTATCGGGAATTTAAGGATGTAAGTACTTTTATGGATGAATTAAAAAAATTATTGGAGTAATTAACATGAAACTTTTTAGAAGATTTTATCCTAGTGAGTATGTGGATTCCACATATGGGATTGATTTTGAAAAACTATATCGGGAGGGGTATCGGGGAGTGTTGTTTGATATTGATAATACGTTAGTTCCTCATGGTGCTCCAGCGGATAAACGGGCGGAGAAATTATTTCACAGACTTCAGAAATTAGGAATGGAAAGCTGTTTGATTTCGAATAATAAGATTGGACGTGTAGAGGGATTTGCCAATCAAGTAGGAACAAAATTTATTGAAAATGCACATAAGCCTTCAACAAAGAATTATCTTCGGGCGATGGAACGGATGGGAACGGATACGAAAAATACTGTTTTTGTAGGGGATCAGCTTTTTACAGATGTATATGGTGCAAATCGGGCGGGGATACGAACCATATTGGTAAAACCAATTCATCCAAAGGAAGAGATACAGATTGTGATAAAGCGGTATTTTGAAAAAATAGTGCTGTATTTTTATAAACGGGAACAGGGAAAGTAGAAACAGGAATGGAGGATTGAAAGGATGGTAGACGGAAGAACAAGGGTTTGCGGAATTATTGCAAATCCGGTAGAACATACATTATCTCCTGTTTTGCACAATACACTGGCAAAGGAGCTGGGGCATAACTTGGTTTATGTACCATTTAAACCAGAGAAGGGAGGGGTGGATGCAGCAGTAAAAGGGGCATTTGAACTTTTTGTACTTGGGTTAAATGTATCTGTTCCTTATAAACAGGAGGTAATAAAAAGTTTGGCGGGATTGGATCAAGGTGCAGAAGCGATTGGAGCAGTTAATACGCTGGTACGGACAGAGAGCGGTTATCTTGGATATAATACCGATTATCTGGGACTTTGGCGGGCTTTGAAAGAAGAAGGAATTGTTTTGGAGGGACAGGAAGTTGTGGTATTTGGTGCAGGGGGAGCAGCAAAGGCAGCGGTCTATCTCTGCTGCAAAGAGGGAGCAAAAAAAGTGTTTTTATTAAATCGTACCCTAGAGAAAGCACAAAAGATTGCTGACCAATATAATCAAGTATTTCAAAAAGATTGTGTTTATGCCATGCAGTTAGAAGAGTATACAAAGATTTTTTATAGGGAACATGGCTATCTGGCAATTCAGACAAGCAGTGTGGGAATGTATCCAAATGTGGGACAGGTAATTTTAGAAGAAAAAGAGTTTTACCGCTGCTTTCATACAGCATTTGATCTAATCTATACTCCTGCTCAGACAAAGTTTATGCAGCTTGCCAAGGATGCAGGGGCAAGGGTATATAATGGTTTGAAGATGCTTTTATATCAGGGAGTGACAGCGTATGAACTTTGGATGAATTGTACTGTTCCGGCAGAAGTTGTTCAAAAATGCTATCAAATGATAGAAAAGGAGCTGCACCAATGAAAAAACTGGTTTTAATTGGATATATGGGAGCTGGAAAATCCACAGTAGGACAGGCACTGGCAAAGCGGATGCAGGTTTTGTTTTGGGATTTGGATGCTTATATCGAAGAAAAACAAAAACGTTCGATTTCCGAAATTTTCGCTCAGGATGGAGAAGAAAGTTTTCGTCAGTTAGAAACAAAATATTTAAAAGAACTTTTAGAGCGGGAGGAAGATGGTGTACTTTCTGCTGGAGGCGGTCTGCCTCTTCGAAAAGAGAATCGGGAACTTTTAAAGAAAGCAGGATATACGGTATATTTGCTGGTATCAAAAGAAACTGTTCTGGAACGGTTAAAAGAAGATGGAAGCCGTCCGCTGCTTCAAGTAGCGGATAGGGAAGCTAGGATTGAAGAAATGCTTCGGATACGTCATCCGATTTATTTAGAAGCGGCGAATATTAGTATAGTAACAGATGGGCGTACCATAGAGGAAATTGTAGAAGAGATTTTGGGAAATAGTTATTTCGGAAAAAATAGTTGAAATATTCTTGTTTTTAGTATACACTATAAAAAGAAATTCGAAGGAGGAAAAAATAGATGATTCAAGCAGGTGATTTTAGAAATGGGATCACGGTAGAAATTGAAGGAAAAGTATGTCAGATTATTGAATTCCAGCATGTAAAGCCGGGAAAAGGTGCGGCATTTGTTCGGACAAAGTTAAAAGATATTATCAATGGCGGTGTAGTAGAGAAGTCATTCCGTCCAAATGAAAAATTTCCGCAGGCACGTATTGATCGAAATGATATGCAGTATTTATATTCGGACGGAGAATTGTTTCATTTTATGGATGTAAACAGTTATGAGCAGATTGCTTTAAATTCGGACGATATTGGAGATTCTCTTAAGTTTGTAAAAGAGAATGAGATGTGTAAGGTATGTTCCTATAATGGAAAGGTGTTTGCAGTAGAGCCGCCTTTGTTTGTAGAGTTAGAGGTTACAGATACAGAGCCGGGATTTAAAGGAGATACAGCAACTGGAGCATCAAAGCCTGCTACGGTTGAAACGGGAGCTTTGGTATATGTACCTTTATTTGTAGAACAGGGTGAAAAGATTAAGATTGATACCCGTACAGGGGAATATTTGTCTAGAGTATAACCTGTAAAGTGTTTTTTGGGATGGGGACGCTGAAATGGAAAGTATGTTGTTGGTTATTTAGTCTTTTGGATAGAGGACGCTAGATTGGAAACCGGAACAGCAGGCTGCCTAGGGGTTTCGCATCTGGCGTCCTCCTATTTACCCCCTTTTTTTATTTTTTATCATAATATATCAAGTTTTAAGTTACAGTTCAGCCACCCCCCCCTTACTGTAAAGAAAAAGTTCTGGATAAAATCAGGGTATTCTGTTATAA
>CAJUGZ010000287.1 GCA_910585855.1 uncultured Lachnospiraceae bacterium
CTTACGCCTGTTTCGTTTCGGGCGAAATGAGGGCGAATTGCGCCCCGGTCTGTCCAGTTGGAGAAAGAAAAAGGCAGAAGTCTTAGAACTTCTTACTTTTTGGAAACCGGAACAGCAGTCTGCCCACCGTTTTCGAATCTGGCGTCCGCCCTATTTCCTACATTCCAAACAAACGAATTAAAAAAAACCAAGCCAGTCCATAATAAGTCGTCACTGCCACCAGATCATTCACAGTCGTAATCAAAGGACCAGACGCCACTGCCGGATCAACCTGAATTGCATGAAAAAACATTGGTATCACCGTTCCCATCAAACTAGAAACCATCATAGAAACCAATAATGAAACACCAATACAGCCCGAAATCAAAAACGAAGTCAGAACCGGATTGTTCTTTCCCACCATAATATACACCCCAATAAACAAAAAAGACAGCAAACCCAAAATCAATCCGTTGGTAAAACCAATTTTTACCTCCCGAAAAACCAAATGCCATTTCTCTCTGCTGCCGACTTTTTCATCCATCAAAACCCGAATCGTTACCGCAAGAGATTGTGTTCCCACATTTCCTGCCATATCAAGAATCAGTGACTGAAAACAGACAATCAAAGCCAGTCCCTGTATCACCTGCTCAAACGCCCCCACCACCGTTGACACCAAAAGCCCCAGTGCCAACAATGCCAAAAGCCAAGGCAGCCTTTTTTTCATCCCAGCCAGTACGGTTTCATCCAAATCACTCTCTTCCGTCATACCAGCCAGTTTCGCATAGTCCTCTCCTAACTCCTCATCTACCACTTCCACAATATCATCCGAAGTAATAACACCCAGCAGCCGATTCTCTTCATCCAAAACCGGAATCGAATCCTCCGAATAATCCTTTAATTGCTCAATACAGTCCGTTATCGTTTCCGAAGCATAAACCCGTGGATAAGAAGTCGAAATAATTTGCTCTAGAGGCGTTCCTTCCCGTGCAATCACTAAATCCCGAAGTTCAATCGCTCCATAAAAGATATCCTTTTCATCGACCGCATAAATCGTAGTAATATTGTCGTTTTCTGCCGCCTGTTCCACCAAAGACCGCATCGCCTGCTTAATCGTTGAATTTTTTTGAATCCGAACATAATTAGTACTCATCCGGCTTCCAATCTCCTCTTCCCCATACGACCGAATTAACCGAATATCCTCTTTTGCCTCTTCATCTAAAAGCTGAATTAACTCTTCCCGTTTTTCTTCTTCCAGCTCCTCTAAAACATCAATCGCATCGTCGGCATCCATCCTTTCAATAATATCCGCTGCCTTCTCCGCATCCAGCTCCTCAATAAAATCCTCTACATTATCTAAATAAGCAAAAATATCCGAAATTTCATCATCACTGAAAATCTGATAAAACCGTCTGCGCTCTTTCTTTGACATCTCCTCCAATGCAGACGCAATATCATTATCATGATAATCCCGAATCTTTTCTTTTATTACCGATACCGTTTCACTGCTTCTTAAAATATCTAAAATTTCCTGCTTAAAATCCCGCTTTGAAAACACAGCTTCCCCTGTCTTTTCCATTACATCTTGTTCTCTTCCCATTCTATAAACCTCCTGCCTTTTATTTTAACCACAATAGAAGCAGGACAGCCCTTCTTAAACCCCAAAATTTTTATCAAAACCATAAATTTTCTTCCTATATATTTTTCTTAGAAATCAAACCAAAACAGGATAGTATCATATTATCTTTCGCTGTTCCGTTTTCTTTCCAATCTTTGGGATTCGGACTGTCACAGTTACTACTGCCAGATTCCATCCTGTTCACTTCCTTTCTAAAAAATATCCTCGTTTTTTCTTATGCTTTCCCAAACCAGACGCCAGATTCGGAGGGATGGATTTTGAACCTGCTTCCGACTCCAAAATGTAAGAAAGTCTAATAATTCTGCATAAAAATACCGACTTTTATATATAACAATATCACAAATGATAGAACATAGACATTTATTCCATATTCAAACATAAAACAAGCTCTTCAACTTTTTTCTTCAAAAGCCAAGAAACAGCCGGATTCTGGAACGGCAGGCAAACTGCAGTGACTTTGGAAAAAAGCTGAAAGTACTTAGGCTTCTGCTCGAAAATCTAGAATTTTTTGCACATACTGCTTCCATGCAGTGTGTGCAAAAAAAGGGGCGTGTTTAGCCCGTATGTCCTGAGAAAAGGTTATCTTACGGCTGATAAAATCCTTCCCTACACCAGCAACGTTTTGGCTGCAATACGGGCGAATTGCGCCCCGGTTCGTCCGGCTGGATGCACCAAAATTCAGAAGCCTTAGTACTTTCTGCTTTTTGGAAACCGGAACAGCAGTCTGCCTACCGTTCCAGAATCCGGCGTCCCCCAGCCAAATAATTAACAAACTGCTGTGCCGTCCGACCAGAAATTCCGCCATGAGAAAGCTCCCACTTATTTGCCTCCCTGCAAATCTCCTCTTCTTCCATTGTAACCCCAGCCCGTTTTGCAAGTTCCACCACAATCCGAAAATATTCCTTCTGCGTAGGTTTCGAATAATTAATCATCACTCCAAACCGATTGACCAAAGAAAGTTTTTCCTCCATCGTATCTGACCGATGCATCCCATTCTCTGCCTCTACATCATCCCGATCCTTCCAAGTTTCTTTTATCAAATGCCGCCGATTAGAAGTAGCATAAATCAAAATATTTTCCGGCTTTGTTTCCACTCCGCCTTCAATTACCGCCTTTAAAAACTTATACTCTATTTCAAATTCTTCAAACGAAAGATCATCCATATAGATAATAAACTTATAATTACGATTTTTTATCTGTGCAATGACATTTGACAGATCCTGAAACTGATGCTTATAAATCTCAATCATACGAAGCCCTCTGTCATAGAACTCATTGACAATCGCCTTAATACTCGTGGATTTTCCTGTTCCGCTGTCCCCAAATAAAAGCACATTATTTGCCCGTTTTCCCTCTACAAAAGCAGTTGTATTTTCCACCAGCTTTTTCTTTTGAATTTCATACCCAATCAAATCCTGAAGCATAACCTTATCCATATTGTTGATAGGCTGAAAAAACATTCGGTTTCCTTCCTCGGTTCGAATCCGAAATGCTTTATTCAGTCCAAACATTCCCACTCCATAATCCCGATAAAAGTTTGTAACGCACACAAAAAATTCTTCCTCATTGTGTGTCTTCTCTAACTGTTCACTTAATGCCTGTACTTTCTCACTGACATTTTTATTATACATTAACTCCGGCTTTCCAATCGCCCGATAATGTGTTAAATGTGTAAAGCAGTCTATCCCAAGTTTTTTTTCCAGCTTTCCAAAATCATAATCAAATAATTCCCGAAACATCTGAAAATCACTTTTTGCAAAATAATTGACACTCCCATCATTTGCCCCGACCTTTTCACAGGTAAGGCTAAAAGGATTTTCATCTGTAATTAATAAAAAGGTCAAATAATTATGCCAAAGATTTTTATCAAATCCATAATCTGTTGCCAGAACCAAAAGCCGCTTCACCTGCTGAAAAGCCCGAGTTACCAACACTTCTGCAGACTCACTTCCGCTGTCTGCCTGTTTGCAGATATCACTTAATTCCATTAAAATAGAATCCTTTGGCATATCACCATAAATCAATAACTTTGATACAATCCGATACATTCTATACGCCTCTTCTCTATTATGCTGTTTTATTTTTTCCTCTTTTCATTCCTTGAAGTATCGCTTTATCTTCAGACGGCACACGATAAGACTCTAACATTTTTGTAATTGCCTTATTATAAGTAAAATTATCTAATGTATTTTCCTGTAAAAACGTCATTGTCTGTTTTGAAAATTTCGCATAAGCCGTAGCAATTCCCCAAGCCACTCCCATCTGAGTATAATATCCAACCGGAGAAATCTGATTATAAGCTGCCAAAACCTGCTCAATATATTCTTCTGTTAAATAATGATCCATCATCAAAACCGCCGCTGCCCGAAGCTCAAACTCCTTGTCCGACTTTAGATAAGGCATCAAAAACTCCCAGACCCTCTGCCTGTTCTTTTTCGCAATTTGAAAAGTAGAACAAAAACTGTCACACACAGACCAATCCGAAATCTTAGGAATAAAGCGCTCTGCCTGTTCCAAAATTACCTCAATATCTGCCTTTGCATATCCAATCACAAAAGCCTTTATTGTCATTTCCTCAAAGTATTCCTCTGCGCCTTCTTCCAAAAATAAAATCCAGTCCTCTTCCTTTGCAATTTCCTTTGCAAGTTTTCTTAAAACAGGAATCCGAACTCCAAGCAAAGGCTTGCTATTTGGAATCAAAGAAGAGGAAAACGTCTGATAATTTTCTTCCTGAAACTGCATTAATTCTGTTCGAATATTCCTCATACTATCCTTTTATTTCCTCCGATTATTCTTCATGCCGCCCGTTTCCACTGACTAAAAAATGATACTTTTTTCGATATCCCTCATACGCCAAACTATAATTGGCATCACTGTCCTTTACTGTTCCTAAATACTGATGTACCCGCAGTCCGCCATGCCCGGATATTTCAATTACACATCCTGCAATATTAGAGCAATGATCGGAAACCCGCTCTAAATTATTCAAAATATCACTGACAATAAATCCCTGCTGTATGGTAGATTTTTTCTTTTGCAGGCGCAAAACCGACTGCATCTTCATCTGCTCTGTCAGATAATCTACGACCTGTTCTAATGGTTCGACCTGCTCTGCAATCTGCACGGAATTTTTTCGAAAACACTCGCAAACCAATTCCACAATCTCATTTAATGCAGAATATAAAACATCTAAATCCATACGTTCATTTTCCGAAAATACAATTTTATTATCTTCGATTTCTTCTGCTGTAGCTACAATATTTACCGCATGATCTGAAATCCGCTCAAAATCTCCAATTACATGCAAAAGTTTTGTAATCTCATGTCCGTCCTGCTCGTCTAAATCACAGGCTGACAGTTTCACCAGATAACTTCCCAAGATATCTTCATATTCATCTGACTTATTTTCATATTCTCGTACTTTTTGCGCTGTTTTTTTATCATAATTTCTTAATAATTTCAAAGACATCTGCAGTGCTTCACAGGAAATTTCTGCCATAGCAACTGTTACTTCCTCACAGCGTTTTACTGCAACAGAAGGGGTCTGCATTAAACGATCGTCCAAAAGAATGGTATTTTCCTCTTCCTTTGAATCTCTAATAGAAATCGTAGCCAACCGTTCTAACTGTTTTGTAAACGGTGCAAATAATATTACGCATAAAATTTTAAATATCGTATGAATTCCGGCAATTCCCCACATATCAATCGCATGATCGACAAAAGTAAAATTCATCACATAATCGAAAAGATAAAATAAATTTAACCACACCAATACACCAATC
>CAJUGZ010000288.1 GCA_910585855.1 uncultured Lachnospiraceae bacterium
AAAAGTAGATTCAGAAGTTGCGTTATTGGTAAAGAAAGAGGAGTATTCTTATCTGGAGGCTGGATGGATTTTTGCTCTTTCGGATTATCGCAGGAAATATCAGTTGACTTTGGAGCAGGTGGCAGAGGTGTGTCAGGGGACACAGGAGTTGTTAGAGCAGATGGGAAAAGAGGGAATACAGTTTTTGATTTTTCAGATAGAGGGAAAGTGTTATGGTGCGCTTTCTTATGAGAGTGGCAGGGTAGTAATGGAGAAGAGGATTAGTCAGGTGGAGAAGTATTTGGTTCATAAACTGGCAGGGAAGATAAAGGAAAAATTTTTATAAGGAGGAAATAGGAATGGAGCGGATAAAGTATACAGAAAGTGATTTAAAATGTCGTGTAGAAGGGATTCAGACAGTAGAGGGCGGAGAGTTTGATTCGGTTAAGATAGCCGGAGTAGTAACGATAAACGGGGATATCGTAACAAATAAGATGCAGTTGGAAGGAGTTAGTACGGTAAAGGGGACGGTGAAGGCAGCACGGCTTTCTGTCAGTGGTGTAACTAATATTTCGAATGATATTGTAAGTAATGAAATGAAGGTGGAAGCGGTAGTCAATCTTTCTGGGAATTTAAAATCTAAAAGTTTGGAGATTCAGGGGGTGATTCGAAGCAGAGGGGATAAGGTAGAAGCAGAAACGATTACTTGTAAGGGAGTGCTTGATTTTAGTGGGGAAATCAGTGCGGATTTGGTTAAGGCAGAAGGGATTATTCGGGCGGATGAAATCTGCGGCGATCAGATTTGTATTGAGTCGGTATCAATAGAGCCGTATCATTGGCTGAAAAAAGGACTTCGCAGTTTGGTTGGATTAGAGGATGAGGGACGGGACAGATTTTCTCAAATTGATTTAATTGAGGGAACTACAATAACATTGAAAAATGTGCGGGCAAAGGAAGTAAATGGGCATACAATTATGATTGGAGAAAATTGTATTATTGATAAAGTGGATTGTGACGGTGAATTATGTGTAAGCCGCACAGCTACAATTAAGGAGATTACGGGAGAGCATACATTTTCAGAGAAGGAGTCGTAGGGAAAAAATAGATTTTATGTCGAAAATAGGATTCGGTAAAAAAGTTTGATTGATTTGAAAGAATAAATATGCTACAATAATTTTAAAAATAAAGAAAAACGACAGGTATAGGAGAAATTGTGATGAGCAGAAAGCGGAAGATAATGATTCTGCATCTGGTACTCCTTATACTGATGATGGTACTTTTGGTTTATGTCGGTATGACAGAAGAAACAGGGAAGGGTGCCTATTGTAGCGGAGAAATGGTGCAGCTATCGGACGGGTGGGTTTTACCGGGAGGAAAGGAAATCCATGTTCCGGCGCAGCTTGAACATTATCTGCCTCAGACGGTTAAAGTGATGCGAAAATTGGAGCAGGTAGATCAGGCAGATTCGCTGGTGATAAGTTCAAGACATACCGTTTTAGAGGTGTATATTGAGGAAGAAAAGATTTATGAATTTGGAGAGAATTTAACTTTTTTTCATATCCCGGTTATGAATTGGAATGTTATTCCAATGAAAGAAGAGTATAGCGGAAAACAGCTTACGGTTGTACATACTGCAAAATCAGATTCCTATCGTGGAAATGTGGATGTGATTTATTTAGGAGATAAAACAGCGATTTTAGTACATATTTTGCAGAAAAATTTGGCTGGGTTGATTTGTGCTTCCTTGATTTTTGGTATTTCATTGGTGATAATTGTATTTTGGTTTATGGTGAAAAAAAGGTCGCCTTCAAAGCAAATTTTATATTTGGCAGTTTTTGGAATTATTGTAGCATTTTGGGAAATCTTAGATATTAGGATTCCTCAGTTTTTCTTAGGAAAGGCAGAATTTTTTAGTTTCATGACGTTTGAAATGCTGATTTTTTTGCCGATTCCGTTTGTTATGTTTTATAGTGGTTTTTCATGGGAAGACGGATGTGAGATAGAGTGGATTTCTTTGCTTGCATGCGGAAATTTTTTCTTAACTAATTTGCTGCAGATTGCAGGTTTTATGGATGTTTCACAGACAGTTATTTTATCACATCTGGTTATTATCAGTACATTTGCAATTCTTTGTTATATGAATCTTCGGTTTCGCAAGAAGAGAAAAGGTGAAAAGCGGTTTAATGTGGAGATACTTGGGTTTTGGTTTTTGGCATTGACTGTAGCTGTGGATTTGCTGCGCTATCATTTTCAGCAGGGAGAAGTAGGATTTTCTTATATAGGATTATTGATGTATATTATTTGTTTGATGATGTATGTTTCAAGAGGGATTCTTTTTAATATGATGAAAGGAAAGAAAGCAGAATTATATGAAGAGCTTGCTTATCATGATAAGATGACAGGACTTTGGAATCGGACTGCTTATCAGGAGTATTTAAATGAACTGCTGGATTTAGGGATTGAAAATACAGAAGGGTATGGGGCATTTGCATTTGATTTAAATAATTTAAAAAAGATCAATGATCGCTATGGGCATGACCAAGGAGATCAGTATATTCAGAATAATGCAAATTATTTGAAAAAGGAAATGGAAGATATTGGAAGGGTGTATCGGACAGGAGGAGATGAATTTATTTGTATTTTTGATCCTTCTATGCAGGAAAAAGCAAAAGGATGTGCCGATAGATTGGAAGAACAGGTGCGGAAAGGAAGAGATGCCCGAATTAATTTTTCCTTTGGATTTGCTATTTGTGAACCGGATAAGGATAAAAGTTTTGAAGATACGATTCGTCGGGCTGATGTGGCAATGTATGCTTATAAACGGAGGCATAAGGCGGAGAGGGTAGAATAGAATAATGGAAAAGGCAGGCTTTGATGAAAAAGTCTGCTTTTTTGATCCCGGAATGAAAAAAAGAATTTCCTTTGCAGTACTTTATTTCCAAAAGCCTAATTAAAAAAGATTGTCTATTGTTATTTTTAGATAAATGTGTTATTTTGGTATCTGAGAATTTTTGTTAAAAGGAAAGTGGAGGGAAAAAATGGAATTGGATATGACGCAGGGAAGTCCTGCGAAGTTGATCTTGCGGTTTACGTTGCCGATTATTATTGGAAATGTATTTCAGCAGCTTTACAATATGGTAGATGCGATTATTGTAGGGCGTTTTGTTGGAAATCAGGCGTTGGCGGCTGTTGGGGCGACTGGTACGATTATGTTTTTGATTCTTGGATTTATGCAGGGGCTGACGACTGGATTTACAGTTTTAACTTCACAGCGTTTTGGAGCTGGGGATGAATACGGGTTAAAACGAAGTGTAGCAAATGCTGCACTATTGTCGGTTATTGTTACAATATTGGCAACGATACTTAGTTTAGTTGGAATGAAAGGGCTTTTGCGGCTGATGCAGACACCAGAGGATATTTTTGAGATGTCTTATACGTATATCTGCATTATTTGTTTTGGGATGTGGGCAAATATTCTTTATAATCTGCTTGCCAGTCTGCTGCGGGCAGTCGGAAACAGTAAAGTGCCGCTTTATTTTTTGATGGTTTCGGCAGTACTGAATGTAATATTGGATTTGGTTTTGATTTTGATATTTCAGATGGAAGTGGCAGGAGCTGCTTATGCTACTGTAATTGCACAGGGGGTATCGGGGATTTTGTGTTTAATTTATATTGCAAAACGAGTACCAATTCTGCATCCGGGAAAAACGGAGTGGAGATTAGATGGAAACGATTCTAAAAACCAGATTCGGATAGGTGTACCAATGGCACTTCAGTTTTCGATTACTGCTGTGGGAACAATTATTATACAAACGGCTTTAAATTTACTGGGATCTACTGCAGTGGCGGCTTATACGGCAGCAGTGAAGTTAGAACAGCTTATTACACAGCCGTTTAGTTCGATGGGGCAGACAATGGCTACGTATTGCGGACAAAATATGGGAAAGCGGGATCTGGGGCGAATGAAAAAGGGAGTTCATACAGCGGAATTGTTTACGGTGGTTTATGCTGTAGCAGGGGCATTATTTATTATTTCTGCAGTGCCTTTTGGGGTTCGGTTGTTTGTGCAGGAGGATGTGGAACTGATTACTTCTTATGTGCGGATTTATATGGAGATTTGTGGGAGCTTTTTTATTCCTTTGGGGTTGATTTTTGTTTATCGAAATGCGATGCAGGGGGCGGGGTTTGGATTTATGCCTATGATGGGTGGTGTAGTAGAATTGGCTGCTCGGGCAGTGGCTGCTTGGGTAGCGGTTCAGATGGGAAGTTTTACCGGGATTTGTTTTGGAAATGTAGCTGCTTGGGTGGCAGCGGCAGTATTTTTGGCTTTGGCTTATTGGGGATTGCTTGGAAGAAAGTCAAAACTATAGGGAAGAATTAGCGGAAAAATGGTTAAGAAAGTGGAAAAAAATTCCGATATAATAAAAGAAATACGAAGTGAAACCAATGCAGGAAACGGATGTCATGCAAGGCGTTTCCTTTACGTAGTTATGTCACTATAAAAATCATAGCCAAGGAGGGGTATCTATGAGTACTATTAGCAGTGTTTCATCAGAATCATACAAAAATTATCAGACAACTGCTACAAAGCAGGAAACAGTAAAAGCGGACAAGAGTACAGAAGCTGCAAAAGGAAAAGAAACAACATCTACGTCTTCTAAAACAGAAAAAGACGGTGTAGTTTATGAGAAAAATAATCGTGATTATAAGACAAAAAATGCAGCGTTGATTTCTAAGTTAAAGTCAGATACGGAAACCCGTATGGCTCAGATGCAGTCCCTTGTACAAAAGATGTTCTCAAAGCAGGGAATTACCATTGGAACAGCAGATGATATGTGGAAAGTGCTTGCAAGCGGAAAGTTTACAGCAGATCCAGATACGATTGCACAGGCAAAAGAAGATATTGGCGAAGATGGTTATTGGGGTGTAAAGCAGACTTCTGAGCGTATTTTCTCTTTTGCAAAGGCACTTTCTGGCGGAGATGCAGAACAAATGGAAAAAATGCGCAAAGCATTTGAAAAAGGTTTTGGTCAGGCAACAAAGTCTTGGGGAAAATCTTTACCTAGTATTTCTCATCAGACCTATGATGCAGTGGAAAAAATGTTTGACGATTACGCAAAAGATGCATCAAAAAAGACAGATACAGAAGAATAAGGGAATAGAGAGAATGATAACAGTAAGGGATGCTTCCTATGGGAAGTGTCCCTTATTTTGTTTTGTGTTGGATTTTATGGTAATTTTTTTTCGGAGGGGGACGTCAGATGCGAAATCCTAGGCAGACTGCTGTTCCGGTTTCCAAAAAGTAAGAAGTTCTAAGACTTCTGTATGATAGCGCATCCAATCAGACAGACCGGGGCGCAATTCGCCCTTATGGCAGCCAAAACGTTACTGGCATAC
>CAJUGZ010000289.1 GCA_910585855.1 uncultured Lachnospiraceae bacterium
TATTTTAGTAGGAGCAACAACAGAAAATCCTTCTTTTGAAATTAATTCTGCTTTGCTTTCCCGCTGTAAAGTATTTTTATTAAAGGAACTTGAGGAACAGGACTTGCTGACTCTTCTTTTACAGGCATTGAAAAGTCCAAAGGGGTTTGGAAATTTAGAGATTTCGGTAAAACAAGAACATCTTGTTTCGATTGCACGGTTTGCAAATGGGGATGCCAGAACCGCTTTAAATACATTAGAGATGGTAGTATTAAATGCGAAAATGGATGAACATGCTGTTTTATGTGTAGATGAAGAGGTTTTGGCACAGTGCATCAACCGCCGCTCCCTTCTCTATGATAAAAATGGAGAGGAGCACTACAATTTGATTTCGGCACTGCATAAATCGATGAGAAACAGTGATCCAGATGCAGCGGTATATTGGATGTACCGGATGTTAGATGGAGGAGAAGAACCTTTATATATTGCCAGAAGATTGGTGCGGTTTGCCAGTGAGGATATTGGAATGGCAGATTCTAATGCACTTCAGGTTGCGGTTGCAGCATATCAGGCATGTCATTTTTTAGGGATGCCGGAGTGTGATGTCCATTTGGCTCATGCAGCGATTTATCTTTCTATAGCACCAAAATCAAATGCAGTGTATCAGGCATGTAATTTATGCAAGGCAGATATTCAGACGCTTCCGGCAGAGCCTGTACCACTTTCAATTCGAAATGCACCAACGGAATTGATGAAGGAAATGGACTATGGAAAGGGATATATTTATGCACATGATACAAAAGAGAAAATGGCTCGTATGCAGTGTCTGCCAGATTCTTTAGCAGGGAAGCGCTACTATCAGCCAACAGAAGAAGGAGAGGAACGGCGAGTAAAGGAGCGTTTGAAGGAAATTCTTGTTTGGAAAAAAGGATAGGGGGATTACCATAAAATAGGAAATTAGTACTACTACTATATATAATATTATTTTTTTATAGAAAGTCATTTATAATAGCGGCATAGCTCTGAAATAATTCTTTTTTTCTTTTTCTTTTCTGTACGTTCTGTACAAGGTGGGCGGATTTCAGAGCTATTTTTTTATTGCGTTTTTTGGATAAATTAAACGCTTGTGCGGACACGAAATTTGTATGGGAATAAAAAAGGGAGTGAGAAAAAAGTGAAGCAGATATTGGTTATAGAGGATGATAGGGATTTAAGCAGAGGACTTTGTATGGCTTTGCAGGAGCAGGAAGTTAGGGTGATACCAGCTTTTGATTTAAAAAGCGCAAAAGAGATATTAAAGACAGACGGGATTGATTTGTTATTGCTAGATATTAATTTGCCGGATGGAAACGGACTGGAATTTTTAGAACAAATACGGAAAAAAAGTGAAATTCCCGTGATTCTTTTGACTGCAAATGATACAGAAATAGATGTAGTAATGGGATTGGAAAATGGTGCAGATGACTATATTACAAAGCCTTTTAGTCTGGCGATTTTAAGGGCAAGGGTAGGAGCGCAGTTAAGGCGTAAAAAAGGATTCGATTCTCATATAGTCTATATCGATTTATTTTCGTTTGATTTTGAAAAAATGGAATTTAGAAAGGGAAACCGTTTAATTGAATTGAGTAAGACAGAGCAGAAACTGCTTCGTTTGTTTATAGAAAATCAGAATGTAACTCTGACACGGGATTTTTTGGTAGATCGTATCTGGACGGATGGGGCAGAGTATGTGGATGAAAATGCACTTTCTGTTGTGGTAAAACGGCTGCGGGATAAATTGGATGCAGGCGGATACATTAAAACAGTCTATGGGCTTGGATATATATGGAAAAATGAGAAAACTTAGAGGTTTTAGGGGATGTTGGGGCTGATTGGGCTGCTGCATTTAAGCACAAATAGGAGGAATTATGGCATATTATTTTTATAAAAATGATAAAATTTTGCTGTTTGCTGCTTTTATTATTTTTCTGTTTTCCATTGGATTTGTCTGTTGGAATCGCTGTCGGATGAGGCGTATGATTACAAGAATGAACCAAATGTTAGAGTCTGCTATGGAGGGAACATTTTCAGAGAAGCTGTTCGATGAGAGTGTATTGTCTTCCTTGGAAAGTCGACTGGTGGGATATCTTTCGGCTGCTATGGTATCTTCTTATAATTTGAAGGAAGAAAAGGAGAAGATTAAGGAACTGATTGCAGATATTTCTCATCAGACCAAAACACCGATTGCCAATATACTTTTATATATACAGCTTTTGGATGAACAGGAGTTGTCAATGGAAAACAGGCAGTGTATAAAGGCACTTTATAAGCAGGCAGAAAAATTAAATTTTTTAATTGCTTCTTTAGTAAAACTTTCCAGATTAGAAACCGGAGTTTTGGTACTTCATCCGACTCATTTGGCATTAAAGGGAATGTTAGAGGAGATTCAAATACAATTTGCCCCTAAAGCGGAAGAAAAGGGAATTTTATTTTGGGTGGAGGATACAGAAGAATATGCTGTATTTGATAAAAAGTGGACAGAAGAAGCACTTGGAAATTTGGTGGATAATGCAATAAAATATACATCCAGCGGAGGAAGTGTTTGGATTTCTGTGGAGAGTTATGAACTGTTTTGCAGGATTACTGTTTCGGATACTGGAATTGGGATTCGGGAAGAGGAATATGCAAAAGTTTTTAGGCGGTTTTATCGATCAAGTGAGGTATGTGAAATTGAAGGAGTGGGAATTGGATTATATTTGGCTAGGCAGATTCTTTTAGAGGAGAGCGGGTATTTGAAACTTTCTTCTAAATGGGGGGGCGGGACACAATTTTCTGTGTTTTTGCCTCGGTAAAAGGGGGGATGATCTATGTAATTTTTTTGCTGAGGGGGACGCTGAAATCGGAAGGAAGGTCTACTCCGAGCCCGCTCTCGCTTAGCATTTCTTATTTCCTCATAGCGGACACTAAGACGCTAAAACACTAAAACACAGCAATACAGTGTCTAAGTGCCGACGGGAAATGATGACCCTGCATAGACCTTCCTTCCGATTTCAGCTAGTTTTGCCAGTTTTAAAATTGTATTGTTATAGGGTATATTTGTAGTTTTATTGGATTAATATTCCGTTTTCGTCTACTGTGTAGCCGTCTGGGGTTGTTGTATTAGTCAGGCAGTTGCCGTTATTCAAATCAAGGTAGTACCATTGGTTATTCCATTTTAGCCATCCTGTTTTCATATCACCGTTAGTTAAATCAAAGTAGTACCATTGGTTATTGATAAATTGCCAGTCTGTTTTCATAACTCCGCTTGCGGGATCAAAATAATACCATTTGTTGTTGATAAGCTGCCAGTCTGTTTTCATTGTTCCGTTTGCAGGATCGAAATAATACCAGTGATTGTTGGTAAACTGCCATCCTGTTTTTTGTCCGTTTGCGGAATTTAGGCTGATGCTGCAAAATGACGGAATTGAGTTATTAGTATAGTACCATATGATTTTGTCTTGATAGAGAATAGGCTGACAGTCTGACAATTTTCCTTCCATGGTATAGATATCGCTGGTTTGGTTTCCTGCACCATCCAGATAGGTATAGTTGATTTTACCGTCTATAGTATAAAGTAAAAGGAATTTCTGATTGCTGATTTTTACCATATGCGGATTGGAAATGGATACTTTGTCACTTTGTTTATAGTTTGTAATCCAATGAATCTTGGTTTGTTCTGTATGGAATTGATCTTTTGGCGTACTGGTAACAAAGATATTACGAGTGCCAGATGTTTGATAAGTATTATCCTGTGCTACAGAATTTCCTGCTACCAGATAGGAACTGTCTGATACTGCCAGACCACCGACAGAAACACCTGTATCGTTTGCTCCTGTTGAACCTTGAATTGGAAGTACATCTATGTAATCACAAAAGTTATAGGTATCCGTGAAGGTATCGTTTCCAGCATCTTTGTGATATTTGATTAGAACAACGGAACGAGGATAAGCATCTCCATGATCGGCTGCTAGTAAAATGGAATTATCAGTAGTAATAAACTGATTAAAAGAATGACTGACATATCCGCAGCCAGTATTCATAACTTTTGAAAATTGATCGGTAATTGTCATATCGGAGATTCTTACAGAAAATGTAAGATTTGCCTGATGATTTAATCCATCTTTAGAGGTATACATTTTATGAGAAGTGCGAATATAAAGCATATTTCCATACTGTGTCATTCTTAAATTTCCTGCATCAAATGGAACATTTGTATTTGCTCCATATAAACTGGTTGAACCTTCTCTTTGCCAATCTTTTGAGTACTTTACAACACGGATTACTTCTTGGCTGTCATTTTCACTTGTATTTTTTTGTCCAAATACTAAAAAATTAAAATCTTTTCCTGCGAAAAAGCCGCCCCAAAGAGGAAGTTCCATCTCAATTTCTTTGGCAGACTGGATCTGAAAGGTAGAATCATAGTCTTCTACTATTACTTTTTGATTGCAATATTCGACACGAGTAAGACCACCATTTTTATTTTCATATAAATAAGAAGTAACAGGCGTACTCCAGCGACTTGCATTGATATAGTTTTGTTTATTTACATTATTAGAAGAAGTTGGGGTGACAGTACCGATTTCTATTACTGGCTGTATTCCCGTTAACTGTGCTTGGGGTGTTTTTTCTGTTGAAGCTGCTATCGGTGAAACTGTTCTAAGGATGAGAGCCAAAGAAAGATTTAAAGTGACAAAAGTAGATAATATTTGTCTTTTCATATTTTTTCTCCTTTTTTGTAATAATATGCACGAAATATCTTTTTAAAATTTCCCCTCCTTTTTGTTTTTTTATAGATTTATCCTATGCTCTATAATGTAATAAACTTGTTTTCGATATTTCTGCATAAGATAATAATAACAATAAATGAGCAAATTTTAAAATTTTATAAAACACTACAAAAGCAAGTGTTTATTATAGATAAAATTAGATATATATTTAAAAAATTTACTCATTCATAAATTATAATATAATTTTCTGTTTTCTACAAGTATATAGCTTAAATTCTTTAATTAGGCTTTTGGATATGGGATGCTGCCGGAATGAGTTGGCTTTCACAGGACGCAAGAGACGGCTTGTTCCTGTCCTTTGCTTGCTCCGCTCCAAACGGTAAGAAAGTCTACGGCTTCTGAGCATGGAAGCAGGATATGCAAAAAATTCTAGGTGTTTCCACAGAAGCCCAAGACTTTCTAACCGTTCTCCGAAGTCACAAGCAAAGGATAGGAGCAAACCGCCTCTCGTTGTTGGTGGAATAGAGGTAGAAATTATATTTTATTGCAGAACAAATCTTCCGCAAAGTTTAAACACGATTCTTTTTTTGTTTCGGAGTCAAGAAACAGCCAGATTTGAAAACGGTGGGCAGCC
>CAJUGZ010000290.1 GCA_910585855.1 uncultured Lachnospiraceae bacterium
CAGCACTTCACACTACAGCAAACATTTTACTACTTGTTATAATTCTTCCGGTCTGGAATACACAGCCGAAAACCAAATGAAACTCTATACAGGATCATCATTTCCCATCAGCACTTCACACTACAGCAAACATTTTACTACTTGTTATAATTCTTCCGGTCTGAAATACACAGCCGAAAGCCGAAGGGGGCTCTATGCAGGGTCATCATTTTCCGTCGGCACTTAGACGCTGTGTTTTAGCGTCTTAGTGTCCGCTACGAGAAAATGCTAAGCGAGAGCGAGCCCGGAATAGAGCCCCCTTCGGCTTTCGGCGTCCTCCCCAAGAAAGAAATTTTATAGAGAAACGTGCATAATCTCTTTTTTCCAAATCTTGCATCCCTCTATATAATAAGGCTCTCGTTCGTCCTCCTCTATACTTTGAAATACAATATTTTCTAAATAAACACCTGCCACATTTCGGATATCCATATACCGTGCTCTGCTCCAATCAGGATAGTAATTTTCTGCCGTTTCTTCTGCAGGATACTGCTTTCTATCCAAAACTTTTGGATATTCAGTTAAAATTTCCTGTTTTTTTACACCGCCTGCTGTAATATAGCGCATATTTTGTATTGTAACATCTTGTATTTTATGATTTTCCTCTGCATCTATCCGAATCCCGTTAAACCATGGTGCTCCCATCAAATCTTTTCCAAACCGCCTATGAGGATACTTCATTTCTTCACTGTCTAACGCAATGATATTTGTAAAAATCAATCGCTTTATTGCACCAATTTCCGGCATTTCTTTTAATTCTATTGAACTTCCCAATCCATCCGGTTCAAAGCGGTTATTTAATAAAACAAAAATCGGTCTGGACACATCCCTCATTGCAATATTATTTACTATTATCTCTGAAATAGTTCCTCCCTCCGTACATTCTATTTTGATTCCTTCTCTCCATACTTTATTCATTGTACAATTTTCAATTACAACATTTCGGATATCCCCTATTGATTTCAGCCCAATACGAATCCCGGCACATAAAGACGAAAACTCACAATTACTGATATGAACATCCTCCACTGGATACTCTCTGCTCCCCGCCTGCAGGCATAAATTATCATCTGTTCCGATAATACTGCATCCGTTTACAAAGATATGAGAGCTGCCGTCAAAATCTAATCCATCGCCATTATAATGTTTTTCATTTTGGATCTCTAAATGTTCTGCCCAAATATAAGAAGAATCTAAAAATGCTGTTGTCCATCCTGCTGCATGATAAAGACGCAGACCAGACAGCCGAATATTTCTGCACCTTAAAAAACGCATCATCATAGGTCGTTCACTTCTTCCTGCATTTGGAAACGCTGATGCATTTCCATCCAAAGTTCCTTCTCCCAAAATACCGATATTTTCCTGATCACAGGCATAAATCCAGCAGCGATCCAGATCGGTTTCATTTCGATAGCGATTATAGTGAGTATCTTCTCCATAATCTTCTATATTTGGGCTTGCCAGCAAAACAGCCCCTGCATCAATCCGAAGCATGACATGACTTCTTAAATAAATCGTTCCGCAAACAAACGTTCCTCCGCTAATCCGAACCGTTCCTCCTTTTTCACTGCACCGATCCAGACAGTTCTGTATAATAGAAGTATTTAAGCTTACTCCATCTCCCAACGCCCCATACTCTCTAATGTCTATCTCCATCATCTTCCTCTTTCTATCTGTGTTAGCCTTTTACCGATCCAACTGTCAGACCTTGTACAAAATATTTCTGTAAAAAAGGATAAAGCAGTATAATCGGTCCGGTAGAAACTACTACAGTAGCCATTCGATAAGCGTATGTAGGCAAAGTAACTGCACTTAAGCCAACCGCCTCTGCTGGTTGATTTGCCGCATAATTGACCTGACGCAGAATTCTTTGAATCAAATACTGCAAGGTATAATACTGGCTATGATTGGTATCGATATAAAGTAAGCAGCGATACCACTCATTCCAATAAGAAAGTGCATAAAATAATCCAATCGTAGCAATACCCGGAAGAGAAATTGGCAATATAATCTTAATTAAAATCACCAAATCATTTGCTCCGCCAATTTTAGCCGACTCTGCCAGTGCTTCTGGTATACCGTTAAAAAAGTTTCTCATTAATAAAATATTCCATGCATTACATAAAGAAGGAATAATCAAAACTAAAATGCTGTTTTCTAAGTGCAGACTTTTTGTAATTAAAAGATAACTAGCAACCAAACCACCGTTAAAAAGCATAGTAAAATAAATAAACAATGCTAATATTGTTCTGCTTTTAAAGTTCTTTACACTCATGGCATAAGCTACGCCACAAGTAAATACCATAGATAAAAAAGTTCCTATACAGGTAGTGCCAATCGTCACTAAGTAAGTCTGTGGAATATCTGAACTAACTGCTACCAGTTTATACGCATCCAAGGAAAATTCTCTTGGCCAAATCGAATATCCATATGTAGTAAGTGTCTGTTCCTGTGTCAGTGAAGAGGACACAACCAAAAGAAACGGAATGACACATAATATGGCAAAAATCGAAATAAAAAGATAAAATCCGATATTCATTACCTTATCACTGGCAGTCATTTTAATCTGTGCCTTGGCACTCTGCATCTTTGTATCTTGACTTGAATGATTTTTCTTTAACATAATTTACCCTCCCTAGAAAAGTGCGGAATCTTCGTCCAATTTTCGTGTCAGTGAATTCGTTACCATAACTATTACAAAACCCATAATCGACTGATATAAACTGACTGCTGCAGATTGTCCGATATTGGTGGATTCTACTAACATTCTGTATACATAAGTGTCGATTACATCTGTTGTTCGAAACAGCATGGAATTTGATCCTACTAAGTTAAAAATCATACCAAAATCACCGTTAAAAATTTTACCGATATTCATAATCAGCATCATAATAATTGTACTTTTTAACAATGGAAGAGTCATATAACGGATACATTGTCCTCTGGTTGCTCCATCCACTCTTGCTGCCTCATACATCTCCTGATCAATGCCAGTAATCGTAGCAAGGTAGACAATCGAACCATAACCAGCCCCCTGCCAAATTCTTAAAAATGTCAAAAAGGCAGGCCAGATATCCGCATTTTGATAAAAATTAATCTTTTCAAAGCCTAATGCCACTAAAATATTGTTGATAAAACCATTATTGGTCTTTAGCAGTGCTTCACATAACAAGGCGATTACTGTCCATGAAATAAAATGGGGAAGAATTACAACGGATTGTGTTACTTTCTTAAATAATCGCCCTGAAACCTCAGAAAGTGCAATCGCAATTAGAATAGAAACCGCCATAGTAGATAAAATAAATAATGCATTTAAGAAAACCGTATTAAAGGTAACTCGGAAAAATGCACTTGATCCAAAAAATGCCTGAAAATTTTTTAATCCCACCCAGTCACTTCCAAACAGTCCTTTTGCTGCCTGATATTTTTTAAATGCCGCCAGCAGATACACCAAAGGGCTGTAAGAGAATACACAAAACCAAATAATTGCTGGAAGTGCCATCAGGCAAAGATAGGGATTGTTCTTCACATCATAGATTAAATTTGCTAAAAAACCACTGGACTTTTTTGCTTTGTTTTTTTTCATAAGCCAACACCTCTTCTTTTATTTTGATATCATTACCTTATCAATTTTTACAAAGAAAAAAAATCCAAATAGTAATGCTTCTTGTTTTCTTAACATTTTATACTATTTTTTCAATCAAAAAACATTTCTTTTTTTACTTTGATTTCTAACAATACTTTAATTATACTGTTTTTATAGTTTGCACTTGTCTTTTATCAAGTTTTTTATATTATCTGAAAATTTTCTTGCAACAGTAACCAATTTGCATAAAAAAACTGCATCAAATTCCAATACCCACATCCGCTAAGCTGATACTCTTTGATCAAATTAAACTTTCCTTGTAAACTACGCACATCTTCAAACCAAACTTCATGCATTTTTCCACTCTCATAATAAGTAAACCAAGGAGATTGTGCCGTTTGATCGAATTGAATTACAGCTCCCCAATCGATTGCAATTCTGACCGCTTCTATATTTCCAATTGTTCTGGCACTGGTTACACCACTTTCAAAAGGCAACGGCCAGTCATATCCATAATTTGGGATTCCCAGTCGAATCTTTTTATTTGGAATTTCCGTTACTGCATAATCCACTACTTTTCTTACCATATGAAGAGGGGCAACTGCCATAGGCGGACTATATCTATATCCCCATTCATATGTCATAAGCAATACAGAATCTGCTGCTTCTCCCAATGCCCGATAATCCTTTCCTTCATACAGCAACCCACTCTGTGAAGCAGATGTTTTTGGTGCTAATGCAACAGAAACAGTATAGCCATAAGTATGCATAACCTGTGTAGTTTCTGCTACAAAGGCAGAAAATGCATCTCGATCCGATGCAAAAATATATTCAAAGTCAATATCCAGTCCATGATATCCTTTTTCTGCCATCACAGCTAAAAGCTGCTTCTGCAAATTTTGTGCTGCTGTTTTATTATTTACAACTGCTTGAATTAAATAATTATTAAATGCTCCGTCTGCCCCAAGCGGAGTAAGCGTAAGAACTGTTTTTACTTGATATATTTCTGCCAATTCTATCATCCAAGTATCTTCCAACTCTGGCGGCAAAAGATTCCCCTCTGCATCAAACCCATAAGAAAATATAAAAAATTCCGAAAGAAATGGCAATGTTTGCTGAAGTACCCATTTACTGATAAACGGGTAAGCATATCCTCCTACCATTAGAGAAATCTTCTGTTTCCCTTCTGTCATGTTTGCCGGTTTTTCAATAAAAAGTGCCTGCCCTACTGCAAGTTCATAAGGATATACTAATTGATTCTGTCGAATAATCTGTTCTGCTGATACGCCTGTTGCAGCAGCAATATAATCTACATTATCCCCTTGTTTTACTACATAAATGTCCATTCGCTCTATCCTAGAAATCCTCTAACCTTTATACAACCAAATATAAAAATCAGACTTATTTATAATCATTATATGTTAAAACATATTATATATGTAAAATGTCCGCTACCAGAATAAACTTATAAACTAACAGACGTGACTCGTGACACCACTATAAATAAAATAGGATAGGATGCTGCCGGAAAGAGGTTGCTTTCACCGGACGCAAGAGGCGGTTTGCTCCTGTCCTTTGCCTGTTCCACTCCAAACGGTAAGAAAGTCTAAGGCTTCTGATTTCAGTTCATCCAACCAGACGAACCGGGGCGCAATTCGCCCTCAT
>CAJUGZ010000291.1 GCA_910585855.1 uncultured Lachnospiraceae bacterium
ATGCAGGGTATGCAAAAAAAGGGGCGTGTTTAGCCCGGAGAATAGGGAAGAGGCTATTTTATGGCTGGTAAAATCCTTCCTTACACCAATCACGTTTCGCTTGTGGTGAGGGCGAATTGCGCCCCGGTTCGTCCGGTTGGATGAACCGAAATCAGAAACCCTAGACTTTCTTACCGTTTGGAGCGGAGCAGGCAAAGAACAGGAGCAAACCACCTCTTGCGTCCGGTGAAAGCCAACCCCCCTCTAGCAGCATCCTATCCTCATATTGATATAAGAACTTCTTACTTTTTGGAAAACGGAACAAACAGCGGATCTTACGTTTCCCCTTTCTAATAACTGCGAAAACGCTGATACCGCTGTGCTTCTAATTCCTCTTTGCTTTTTTGAGTATAAACCTGAATAAACTCTTTGATCGCCTGCTTGATATATCCAGCATAAGCCTCTGCTTCCTCTTCTTTCTTATCACAGTACTCCCAAATAACTCGATCCACAATTCCCCATTCCTTTAACTCCTGTGCCGTAATCCCCATCACTTGTGCTGCTTCCTTCGCACGTTTACTATCCTTCCATAAGATAGAAGCAAACCCTTCCGGCGATAAAATAGAATATGTTGCATTTTCCATCATCCAGACTTCATTTGCTACAGCTAGTGCTAATGCTCCTCCGCTTCCCCCTTCTCCAATAAAAATTGACAGTACCGGAACTTTTAAATCCGCCATTTCATATAAACTTCTGGCAATCGCCTCCCCCTGTCCTCTCTCTTCCGCCTCGATTCCGCAAAAAGCCCCCGGTGTATCTACAAAACAGATAATTGGTCGCCCAAATTTCTCCGCCTGCTTCATCAAACGCAATGCCTTTCGATACCCTTCCGGCTTTGGCATACCAAAATTTCTCTGAATCCTCTCTTTTGTCGTTCTCCCCTTCTGCTGCCCAATCACCGTTACAGGAATCCTTCCAATCGTAGCAATTCCTCCTATCATTGCTAGATCATCTCCAAACAGCCGATCTCCATGTAATTCAAAAAAACCATGAAAAATTCGTGAAATATAGTCCATTGCAGTCAATCGATCTACACTTCTAGAAACCTGCACCCGCTCCCAAACACTGCCTTTTTGAAGTTTTCCCTCTCTGCCTTCCCGAATCTGCCGATCCCGTTCCTCCAAATATATCGTATCCCTTCCCATATGCACGCTTCGACTTGGCTTTACATGATATCTTAAAATACGCCCCAATACCTCTTTTTGATTTTTTCTTTCTATTATGGCATCTACAAAGCCATGTTCTAACAAAAACTCTGCTCTTTGAAATCCTTCCGGCAGCTTCTGTCCAATTGTCTGCTCAATTACCCTTGGCCCGGCAAATCCGATTAAAGCCCCCGGTTCAGCAAGAATAATATCTCCTAACATAGCAAAACTGGCAGTTACTCCGCCTGTTGTCGGATCGGTCAGCACCACCAATGTAAAAAGCCCTGCTTCACTATGCCTTTTCAATGCCGCTGCTGTCTTTGCCATCTGCATCAGGGAAAATATTCCCTCCTGCATCCTAGCACCCCCGCTTGCCGTATATAAAATAACAGGAAGATTTGCCGCCGTTGCTTTTTCCACAGTTCTTGTAATCTTTTCCCCTACTGCTTTTCCCATACTTGCCATTAAAAATCCGGCATCACAAACCGCAATCGCCGCCCTCTGCCCATAAATCGTAATCTCTCCGGTTACAACAGCCTCTGCTAGTCCCGTTATTTCTTTTGCCTTTGCCAGTTTCTCCGAATATGCCGGAAACTGCAGCGGATTATCCCCTTCTAATTCTTTCTCCCATTCTCGAAAAGAACTTTCATCCTCTAACAGAGCAATCCGCTCTCTTGCCGTCATACGTCCGTGCCGACCGCATTTCGGACAGACCTTGCGGTTTTCTATCCAATCATTTCGATAGAGCGGCTGTCCGCAGGTTTCACACTTTATCCAAAGCCCCTTTGGCACAGCCGGAGTCGGATATTCCTCCTCTTTTTCCTTCTCTTTTTTTCCTCCAATCGGAATATAGGTTGTTTTTTTCAATCTATCTTTTAACATGATACTGCTCCCATTCGCTCTAATGTCTCTGTATCAATCTCACCTTTTAGAAACTCCGGCTGCTGCATTAACCGATACAAAAACTCCAAATTAGTAGGAACTCCTTCTATTACCAGTTCTCCCAAAGCACTTGTCATTTTTCGAATAGCTGCCTCTCTGTCCCTGTCATAGGCAATCAATTTAATCAGCATAGAATCATAATAAGGCGTTATCTTATCTCCTACATAAACTGCCGTATCCACACGAATTCCATTTCCCCCCGGCAGATGCAGATTGCTGACTGTTCCGGGCATCTTTGCATTAATTCGACATTCTATCGCATGTCCTCTTGCCGCAATCTCTTCCTGTGCAAAAGAAAGCGGCTCTCCTGCTGCAATTCTAATCTGCTCCTTTACCAAATCAATTCCTGTCACCATCTCTGTAATCGGATGCTCTACCTGAATCCGGGTATTCATCTCCATAAAATAAAAGTTTTGATTATTTTCATATAAAAATTCTACTGTTCCCGCATTTTTATATCCAACTGCCTTTGCCGCTAAAACGGCTGCTTCTCCCATCTTCTTTCTCACCGAATCCGGCAGCCGTACAGCCGGTGCTTCCTCTAAAACCTTTTGATGATGCATTTGAAGCGAGCAGTCCCTCTCTCCTAAATAAACAACATTTCCATATTGATCCGCCAAAATCTGTACCTCAATATGACGTGGTTTCTCCACATACCGCTCTAAATACATGGTATCATCCCCAAAACCCTTTTTTGCCTCTCTCTGTGCCATCTGAAAATTTGCCGCAAAATCTTCCCTGCTCCTTGAAACCCTCATTCCTTTTCCGCCGCCGCCAAAAGCTGCTTTCATCATAATCGGATAACCGATTTCCTCTGCCAGCTTTTCCGCCTCTTCTACCTGCAAAACCGCTTCTTTCGTTCCGGGAATAATCGCTACACCAGCCTCCTGCATCGTCTTTCGTGCCTCCGCCTTATTCCCCATTTTATGAATTACTTCAGCAGGCGGTCCAATAAATGCAATCTGGCACTGTTCACACATTTGAGCAAACTTTGCATTTTCCGAAAGAAACCCAAAACCGGGATGCACTGCCTCCGCTTTACTGGCAATCGTCGCACTGATAATCCGTTCCATATTCAGATAGCTTTCTGTCCCCTGCGCCGGTCCAATACAGATACTTTCATCCGCAAGCTGTGTATGAAGTGCCTCTCTATCTGCCTCCGAATAAACCGCCACCGTCAAAATCCCAATCTCACGGCAGGCACGAATAATCCGCACAGCAATTTCTCCCCTGTTTGCCACCAATATCTTATGAAACATCTTCTTTTTCTCTCCTTATCCAATCGCAAATGTAAGCTCCGCTGTAACTGCCGTCTGCCCATCCACTGTTGCCACTGCCTTTCCCACACCAACCGGTCCTTTCCTGCGGATAATTTCCACCTCCAGCCGCAGTACATCACCCGGCAGCACCTTTCGCTTAAACCGACAGCGATCCACTCCGCCAAAATAAGCCGTTTTCCCTTTCATCTCCTCCAAACTCAAAATCGCCACTGCCCCCACCTGTGCAAGTGCCTCAACAATCAAAACGCCGGGCATCACCGGTTCTTTTGGAAAATGCCCTCGAAAATAAGGTTCATCAAAAGAAACTGCCTTATACCCAACTGCCCGCTCACCGGGCTCTAACTCTTCCACTCTGTCTATCAGCAAAAACGGATGTCTGTGTGGAATAATTTCCTCTATTTGTTTTATCCCTAACATAATTTTCCTTTCTCTATTATCTTTTATTAACCTATCGAATTAAAAATAAAGTCTGTCCATACTCTACAATCTGCCCATTTTCCACAAGAACAGCCGAAATCACACCATCCCGTTCACTTTCAATCTCATTCATCAATTTCATTGCTTCAATAATCCCTAACACCTGCCCCTTACTTACCCGATCTCCGACTTTTACAAAAGGTTCTTCCCCTTCTGAAGGCGCACAGTAAAACGTTCCAACCAAAGGAGAACAAACAGCCGTATCATTTTCTTCCTCCTTTGCCAAAACCACATCCTTTTTTTCATCCTCTTCCCGCAATATATCCTGTTCTTCCACCCTTTGTATCTGAACTTCCTCTACACTCTGCGGCATTTCTTCCAAACAGCTTTTCACTTCCGTTACTGTCTGTAAACCTGTTTCCTGTCCCTTTAAAACAGGAACTTTTTGCAGCTCCAAATGAAGATTTCCTTCCTCCAAAATCAGCCCTGTTAATTTCGAATCAGAAACCGCATGAATCAAAGCAATTACTTTATCTAACTCCATTTTTTTCTCCTTCTATGCAGTTCTTCTGCACTCTTTTTTATTTCTACTCTTTTTTTCTGCAAACCAACACGGACGCCAGATTGGGGGAAGTGTTTGAACTTGCTGCTCCGATCTCCAAAAAGCAAGAAGGTCTAAGACTTCTGCCCTTCCATACATCCAACCGGACGAACCGGTGCGCAATTCTCCCGCCCCACAGCCGAAACTTTACTAACATTAAGAAAGATTTTACCAGCCAAACAATATTCTCTTCCCTATCAGGCGGGCTAAACACGCACCTTTTTTTGCACGCACTGCACTTGGCAGCACGTGCAAAAAATTCTATGTTTTCGGAGCAGAAGCCTAAGACCTTCTAGCTTTTCTCCGAAGTCGCTGCAATTTCAAACACTTCCCCCAATCTAGCTGGTAATTCCAACCGAAACTTTTCTGTACGATACCACGACATAGTTTCGTACTATTTCATCTTTATAACCGGAAAATAAAAAATTCTATAGCCAAAAGCCAACGGGAGATTTTTGCAAGATCATCATTTTCCTCTATATTAAAACACAATATTTTATCACCTTAATATCTGCTTTGAAGAAACACTAAAAGCCCATTTCATATCTTCTTACATATATCTCTCAATATATTTAAAAAACTTTCATCTCCCATAACACGATAAAAATTTTAATTATTTAACCAAAAATTTGATACAAAATCAGCCTATATTGGCAGACTCTAAGAAACGTTTGAATATCATTTTTTTTATTTTTCCCGGAATCAAGAAACAGCCAGATGCGAACCCCCTAGGCAGACTGCAGTGACTTTGGAAAAAAGTTAGAAGTTCTTGACTTCTGCTTAAAAATCTAAGATTTTTTGCATATCCTGCTTCTATGCAGGGTATGCAAAAAAAGGGGCGTGTTTAG
>CAJUGZ010000292.1 GCA_910585855.1 uncultured Lachnospiraceae bacterium
GCTCTGCGCCCCTGCTCTTAACGCTGTGTTGTTCATGTGTGAACCTCCTTTGATTTTTTGTCATAATAAAAGGACACTTCCTTTTGGAAATGCCCTTATGTTCCAATCAGCTCTCGCCTTTTGGTCTATCTTCAATTGTATATAAGTCCTCTTGTGTGTTCCCCCACCCGAGGTCAAGTACCACTGAGCAGTTAATTTTCGTAATGAGGTGTTTATTGCCTCGAAAATGACCGCCACCGTCAAATTCAAACATGGTCACAAAGTGCGTAAATTCAAGGACTTCTACATATCTCGCCTTTGTAGTCCCACAATAGTCTCCACATGCTCTGTCCAAGGAAACATATCCATCGGAACAGCATGCCTCATCCGATACCCACTCTTTTCAAAATATTCCAAATCCCGTGCCAGTGTTTCCAGATTGCAGGAAATGTAAACAACCCTTTCCGGTGCTATTTCTTTTACTGCCTCAATAAACTCCTCTGTACTACCACTTCTAGGAGGATCCATCAGCACCACATCTACCTTTTCCCCCGCTGCTGCCATATCTTTCATAAATACTCCAGCATCCCCCTGATAAAATACCACATTCTCTTCCTGATTATTTCTTGCATTTTTCACTGCATCTTTTACCGCATCTTGATTGAGTTCCACCCCAATTACCTTTTTCGCTTTATCTGCAGCTACAATTCCGATTGTTCCGACCCCGCAGTAAGCATCTATCACCGTTTCCCCTCCCGTCAGTTGTGCAAAATCCAATGCCAGCCGATACAGCTTTTCTGTCTGCGCAGAATTTACCTGATAAAATGAACGGGATGAAATATAAAATGTCTTTTCACAGAGAATATCCTCGATATATCCCTTTCCAAAAAGCACCTGCTCTTTTATTCCAAGCACCATACTAGTACCTCTTGGATTGATATTCTGCACAATCGTTGTAATTTCCGGGTGTGCCTCCCTTAATGCCTTTACAAAATGATTTTTTGAAGGAAAAATCGGTGAAGCTGTTACCAGCACCACCATAACCTGTCCCGTTTTTGCAGCACATCTTACCAAAATATGGCGTACCAATCCATATTCTGTATCTTCGTCATATACTTTTATCTTAAAAGACTTCAAAAGTTTTCGAATGGTTTTTATAATCGCATCTGCTTTTTGATTTTCAATTTTACAGTGTTCTACAGAAACGGTGCGGTGAGTCCCCTTCTGATAAACCCCGGTAATAATATTCCCCTTTCTATCCCGATCTACGACAGCATGTACTTTATTTCGATAATAATAAGGCTGTTCCATCTTTACCATCGGTTCTACTTTTCCATATTTTCCAAGTAAAGCTTTGACCTGTTTCTGTTTTATTTCGCACTGCTTTTCATAAGTCAGATACAGATACTGACACCCACCGCATTTCTCCATATAGGGGCATTTATCCTGCCCCTGCTTATTCTCTTCTTTCTTCTTTCTCTCTTTTCTTTTCTCTACTTGCTTTCCCTTTTCAGCTAAATTTTCCTGTTTTTGTTTCGGCAAAATCCTTTTCCTTTCCGCCATTCAATGATACCTCTTATTTTACCTTTTCTCTATTTAGTTACAGTTCAGCCATGCCATTCATAATTTGCCAGAATATACATTATAAATAAACAATTTACAAACTAGCTGGCAAATTATTCATATCGGGCGTCCGCCCTATAGAATTGATTGTGCAAATTGTCCTTAGTGAGCAAGCTTTTACGTACCATTTGCACAATCAATTCTGCATAGCTGAACTGTAACATTTTTTATTCAAAATTTCCATTTATCTCTTCTGACAATTTCTGATACAATTCTGGTTGCCTATCCTGCTTTACTGGAAATCCTTCCCGAATCTGTGCTGTATTATTTGGAATATCCAATACAATCAGTCCTTCTTGATCCGACAGAGATTCCATTATATTTCCATTCGGATCGATTACACAAGAATCCCCACTAAAATACTGCCCTTCTTTTTCCCCAACACAATTTATCCCCAGCATATAGACTTGATTTTCAATCGCTCTTGCCCGAAGCAGCGTAAGCCAATGTTCCTTGCGTGCCTGCGGCCAATTCGCTGGTACTGCAATAATCTCTGCCTTTCTAGAAGCAATTTCAAACACTTCTGGAAAACGCAGATCATAGCAAAGGAAAGTACTAAACATTCTTTCCCGATATTCAAACAATGCAATCCGATTTCCAGCAGTAAAATACTGATCCTCTTTTGCATAATGAAACGGATGAATCTTTACATAATTTGATAAAATCTCTCCCTGACTTCCGATAACCGTATAAAAATTTTTAATGCTTTCCTTTCCTCCTGTTTCCTCTGCCTTTACCCAGCCGATTCCAACCGCAATCTGATTTGCTGCTACCATCTCTCTTACTTCTTTTAAAGTTTCTCCATGTTCTTCCTTTATTAGATTTACATTCATAGAAAACCCGGTAAAACTCATCTCTGGAAAGAAAATGATTTCTGCTCCCTCTTCCTTTGCCTCCTCAATATAGACTTTCGCCTGCTCTAGATTTACCTTTTTATCTTCCCATGCAATATCTAACTGACATAATGCTACACGCATAGTTGCCTCCATTCTGCTACAGCATCTTTATTTTTCCAATCTGTTTTTTCTGCTGTCCAATTTTGGCAGCAGCGTCTTCGTAAAACCATTTAAAGCTGTGACTCTACAAAAATATCATAAATTGCTTTAATTGCCCCCTCAAAGTCACTGTTTTTTACTCCTATAATAATATTTAATTCTGAAGATCCCTGATCAATCATCTTAATATTAATATTTACATGTGCAAGTGCTGCAAAAATTCTTGCTGCCACACCACGGTTTGATTTCATACTGCGCCCTACTACAGCAATCAATGCCAAATCCGATTCCAATTCTATCATATCTGGTTCTGCCATTCTATGAATTGCACTTAGTACTGCCTGCTCTCTGCCTTCAAATTCCTCCTGATGCACAAATACAGTCATCGTATCAATCCCGGAAGGTACATGTTCAAAAGAGATTCCCTGCGATTCAAATGCTTCCAAAACCTTTCTGCCAAAACCAATTTCTGTATTCATCATATCCTTTTCAATATTGACCGCAACAAATCCTTTCTTTCCGGCAATTCCTGTAATCGTATATTCTGCCTGCCTGCAGGTGCTCTGTACAATCATTGTGCCTTCATCCTCTGGCTTATTGGTATTTTTAATATTGATTGGTATCCCCGCCTTACGCACTGGAAAAATAGAATCTTCATGCAGTACAGTAGCCCCCATATAAGACAATTCCCTCAGTTCCTTATAAGTAATCATCTTAATTGCCATTGGATTTTTAATAATATGAGGATCGGCAACCAAAAATCCAGATACATCTGTCCAGTTCTCATAGAGATCCGCTTTAACGGCTCTTGCCACTATAGAACCTGTAATATCCGATCCGCCTCTGGAAAATGTTTTTACCGTTCCATTCGGACAAGAACCATAAAATCCGGGAATTACTGCTCTTTCTAAATTCGCCAGCCGTTTAGACAATACTTTGTTGGTACGATCTGCATCAAATTTTCCCTCTTCATCAAAAAAAATCACCTCTGCTGCGTCAATAAATTCACATCCCAAATAATTGGCCATTACAATTCCATTTAGATACTCTCCACGGGAAGCAGCGTAATCTTTACCAGCTTTCTCTGCAAAAAAAGATTCTATTTTCTGAAATTCCTCCTCTAGAGATAAATTCAATCCAAGCCCAACAATAATTTCCTGATACCGTTCCTTAATCTTTTCTAATAAATCAGTATATTTCTCTCCTGCCTCTGCCGCAGCATAACATTGATACAGCATATCTGTTACTTTTATATCCGATGCACAACGCTTTCCCGGGGCAGAAGGAACTACATACCTCCTGTCTGTATCTGCAAAAATAATTTCTCCAACTTTCTTAAATTGTTCTGCACTTGCCAAAGAGCTTCCGCCAAATTTTACAACTTTCTTCATATTTGCTCCTCCATCCATTCTTATATATTTTCAATGCAGATAGAATTTATCATTCTTACTTTTATTTTCTATCTTTTGCTTTGAAAAGGGAAAAGTGGTTTGATTCTACTATATTAAAATACACTTTTTTTCTATTTTATCAAGTACTTTCTGCCTATTTTTTTCATGTATACAAGATTTTCGTACATTTTATCTATTTTTTTATCCTATTATACAACCAAGTAGGGAAAGTTTTACCCTATCCATATGCAATCGAGTAAGAAAGACTTTCCATATTCGCTGCACTACCAATAAACCACTCTAATGGCATATTTCCTCTGCATCAGCATGTGCATAAAAAAAGCGGGCATCGATTCTTTTGTTATCGACACCCGCCCTTAAACTGATAAATCCATTGGACTTTACCTCTCTTTTTATTTTATCTTTCTATTTTACGCTCCTACCATTCTCATTTTCAACCCCTGCCTGCCTTTGATATCCCTATGCTTATCGTTTTTTCTTCTTGTCACTTTTTTATGTAGCAACTATTTTTTCACCCTATCTTTTATTTGATAAGCTTTTTTGGCTCTTAGACAATCTATCTTAACTGGCTTTTGCGTTGTGAGCTGACGCTTCTATCTTTTTCGTCTTTTATATTTTAACCTCTACCCTCTAAATTTATCTTACCTCTGCATCTTTTCTGGATTTTTCTTTTTCATCTCAAATCCCTCTGCTATCTTCCCATTGGACTATACCTCACATTCTTTCATTTTATTCGGATATAAAATTTAAGTTTCTGGTGGTCTGTACCTCCTATTCCGCTTATTTTTTATTTTTCCTATTTGTATTGCCTAATTCTGATGGATTTAGAACTTTACGTTTTTGGTGGAATCTACCTCCTTCTTCTTTCTTATCTTAACTTCTCTTGTTGGGTCTAGTATATTACATAATCTTTCTTTTGTCAATACATTTTTTAAAAATTTTTAAAGAATTTTCTATATCATCTTTTTATTATTGTCTTATCAGTTAATATTTTTAAAAAATTTATAATTTTCTGAATAAAATAGATAATTAGTAAAAATATTGCTCTTTTATAACAATTATTTTAGTGTGAGTGAAAAGTGATTTTTCTCGGAAAGGACGCCAGATTCGAAAACGGTGGGCAGCCTGCTGTTCCGGTTTCCAAAAAGCAAGAAGTTCTAAGACTTCTGCCTTTCCCTTTCTCCAACCAGACAGACCGGGGCGCAATTCGCCCTCATAACAACCAAAACGAAACAGGTGTAAGGA
>CAJUGZ010000293.1 GCA_910585855.1 uncultured Lachnospiraceae bacterium
TCCTGCTTCTATGCAGGGTATGCAAAAAAAGGGGCGTGTTTAGCCCAGAGGATAGGGAAGAGGATGTTTTTTGGTTGGTAAAATCCTTCCTTACATCTATTTCGTTTCGGTTGTTATGAGGGCGAATTGCGCCCCCGGTTCGTCTGGTTGGATGAACCAAAATCAGAAGCCATAGACTTTCTTACCGTTTGGAGCGGAGCAGGCAAAGGACAGGAACAAACCGCCTCTGGCGTTCGGTGAAAGCCATATCATGGAAATGGGTAATTTTATTTATAAGTTTATCCTGTGCTTTTATAATCATTTTGTAAGGAATTATGCATATTTTTTGAAAATCTGATAGAGTCGATCCGCAATTTCCTGTCGGATTTCTTGCTCTGATTTTTTCTGAAAAGAGGGGTAGATATTGGTAACAGTTAGTTTCATTTTATCTTTGCATATCTGGGTATCGGATGTAGGAGAGTTATTTGCTTTTGGCATAAACTTTCTCCTTTGACGACTTTTTTATATTTTATGAAAAGTGGCAAGTACACTATAACAAGAATAGTAGAAAAAAGTTTAGAGGTCAGGATTAGAAAGCAGTTTCAAGGTATCTCCTATATCGTTATCAATACAAATAGATTGTTTTTTAATTTCTGCCGGAGTGTAGGCTTTTGATAAATTGATACAGAGATAAACAGCATTGGGATTGTTATATGTCATCTGCCAGAACGGATATTTGATAATCCCCGGTGTATTACCGCCGACGCCTAATTCCAAATATAAAATGTTCCATCCTTTATGATGGCGTATAAAATCTTGATACCTTTCTGTTGCTGTATGCCAACCACTATCTTCAACAAAAGTATCATCTGCCCGTAAATTCATTGACATAGGCGCACCACAAACGGGACAATAAGGAATTAATTCAGAAGGAATACGCATATTTTCCTGTTCAACAACCATTTTTTTAACAATGGTTTCGTTGTCATAAGTTTTATCATGACAAGGCTTTGAACACTGCCATAACCCATAATCCCCCTGCGTATAAAAAAGCCTGTGTTTATCAAAACCTGCTTTTTGAAAACAGTGATCTACATTTGTTGTCAAAACAAAATAATCTTTGTCCTGTACCAGATTGTATAAATCATTGTAAACACTTTTCGGCGCATTTTGATAGCGGTTAATAAAAATATAACGACTCCAATACGCCCAATATTCTTCCAATGTATCATATGGATAAAAGCCTGCAGAATACATATCCCTAAAACCATATTTTTGAATAAAGTCTGAAAAATTATTTTCAAAGCGTTTTCCAGAATAAGTAAATCCAGCAGAAGCAGACAGTCCCGCTCCTGCGCCAATCACCACAGAGTCAGCACGTTCTATCAGCTTTTTCGCTTTTTTAATATTATCCCAACAACTGTTTGTAGATTTGATAGTCGCTGTCTTTAAATACATTAAAAATCACCTCCAGATTATTTTGATTTTTCTTTTGATAGTCCTGTACCGTCTGTATTGCTATCTTGGCAGCTTTTTCATTGGGGAAATGAAACTCTCCCGTAGAAATACAGCAAAAAGCAATACTTTTTAATTGATATGCTGCTGCAAGTTCTAAACAGGAACGGTAGCAGTCCGATAACAGTTCACAATCCTTTGGAGTAACTTCTCCGTAAATAATCGGACCGACAGTATGGAGAATATAACGGCAGGGAAGATTATAAGCTTTTGTAATTTTGGCTTTTCCCGTAGTTTCTTTTGTCCTTTGTTTTTCCATGATACGAGAACACTCCAGCCGAAGTTCTACTCCTGCAGCGGAATGAATTGCATTGTCAATGCATCCATGACAGGGAATAAAACAGCCTAACAGGGCACTGTTAGCTGCATTTACAATAGCATCTGCAGACAGGCGGGTAATATCGCCCTGCCATAAATAAATTCTCGGTTTGACCATTGAAATATCGGATAAAGAAATAACACCTTTTCTGATACATTCTTCCTGTAAATATGCGTCCTGCACTTCTAAAAATTCTTTTGAAACTGCTTTAGGCGGGCGAATATTCATAAGGGAGCGTAACAGATGCTTCCTTTCGGTGTCTTGTTCAGGAATCTCTATAGATTGAAGTTCGCTGTTTTCATTTATCAGATAGTTTATCAAAAACGCAAGTCTTTCTGTTTGCATCATAATGTCCTCTTTTCTATTGCCTGCAAAGGGCATATCTCTTTACATTTTCCACAATGCAGACAATGTTCTTGTTTTATTTTTATGGGATGGGTGGAGATATCAATGCAGGGTAACAGATTTGCTGGATAAAGTGTCAGACCCTTTTATCCCCGTAAATGAAATAATGGGCTGATTTTTAATCCGTTCATAAAAGGCTTTTCCTTTGGCAGTTAGAAAATAAAACCCATCTTTATCTGAGAGCATAATATCAATCACACAAGTAACCGGGAAATGTTTTTTGTCAGTTGCAGCAAAAACAACAGAATGAATATCCTGCTGTATCATTTGTAAATATTTTTCTGCACACATATTTCCTCCTTAAAAGTTTCACAACACTATTTTCTGGCTGGTAAATATAGCTGAAATCGGAAGAAAGGTCTATTCCGATTTCAGCGTCCTCTTTTTGGGAAAAATTATGTTCTGCTTATTCTGCTACAACAGAAATTCTTTGTTGAATATGATTTCCGTTTAATGCTTCATCAATCATAGCAACTGCATAGTCGGCATAACTGATTACACTTTCTCCTTTAGCGTTTAATATCAGTTCTTCACCGCCTAAAATATATTTTCCAGTTTTGTTTCCGTCTGCTTGAAAATCTCCGGCAGGACTGATATACGTCCATTTTACATCTGTTCTAGTGCGAAGTTCATCAAGTGCCTTACCCATATTGGAAGCGAGCGGCTTAAACATTTCTGGGAAGTCTGCCCCATCCATAACCTGTGTGGTATGTTCCGGGTTTACATACAGGCTGCCTGCCCCGCCGACAACAAGAAGTCTTGTTTCTTTGCCGCTTACAAGGTCGCAAAGATGTTTCAAAGAAGTACTGTGCTGCGGCAGAGTTTCCGGCGTCCATGCACCAAAAGCATCGATCACAACATCAAAGCCTTCCAAATCGGCTGTGTTCAGATCAAACAGATCTTTCTTAATAACCTTTGTTGCTGCGGAGCGGTTTTCGCTGTGGACAACAGCAGTAACATCAGCTCCTCTTGCAATCGCTTCTTCAACAATCAATTTTCCCTCTTTTCCATTTGCACAAATAACTGCAATTTTCATAGTTTTTATTCCTCCTGTTTTCTTTTTTTGATTTCGTCTGCGGCTTGTTTTTTTCCGCTTGTAAGATTATAATATATCCATAAAGAAAAAACGTAAAGTAAGCACTTTATTGTGCTATAGTTACCAAAAGGAAACTATTGTGAAGAAATGAGGGTTTTTTATGGAAAAAAATTTACCTGCCTGTCCGGTAGAAACAACACTAATGCTTATCAGCGACCGTTGGAAAGTTTTAATTATTCGTGATTTACTAGACGGTACAAAGCGATTTGGAGAATTAAAAAAATCAATTGGAAATGTATCGCAGAAGGTTTTAACGGCAAATCTGCGTTCTATGGAGGATAGCGGACTACTTACCCGAAAAGTATATCCAGAAGTGCCGCCACGGGTAGAATATACTTTAACAGAAACGGGGTATAGCCTAAAACCGATTTTAGACGCTATGGTAGTGTGGGGGACAGAATATAAACAGAAAAGAAAATAAATTACTGCAATCTTTTCGATTTGCTTCACCGAAACGTTGATAGTGTACAATTTCACGTTCTCTTAAAAACCGAATCGGAGCGCAGACATCAGGATCTTTAACAACACGAAGAATATTATCGTAAGTGGTGCGAGCCTTTTGTTCTGCTGCCATATCTTCATTTAAGTCGGTAATCGGATCACCTACAGACTGAAATTCAGCAGAGCTAAAAGCCATTCCGCTTGCTGCCTGAGGCCAGATACCGAGTGTATGGTCAATATAATAAGGACCAAAACCAGATGCCATGATTTCATCTGGAGTTAAATTTCTAGTAAGCTGATGAACGATGGTAGCGACAATCTCTAAGTGAGCCAGTTCTTCTGTTCCTATATCGTGCTTAGAAATGTTCCAAATTGGAGAAGTTTAAAAAGGGAGAACAGATTGTCGAAACAAGAATAACAACTTAAATGAAATTAGTATCTAAGCCAAATACAGGAATATAGTACAATCATTGATTCATATAGTGAAAATAGGGGAGGGAAACGCTAAAATCGAAAAGCAGGAGAAGCTTATAATAACAGAAAGGATTTTATTTATGAAACAGAGAGAGTTTGCTTATATTGGTGAAGATATGTGGGAATTAAATGAACAGGAATATGCTGTATTTTTTATGAATATTCAGAAGGCAATTCTTTTGCTGTTAGAAAAACGAAATTTATTGACTGCATCGCAGCGGGAGTGTTGTCTGATTGAGTTGGAAAAACAAATAACGGCAAAAAAGGAGTATTGTGATGAATCGATATGAACGTCTGAATCAAGAGCGAAAAATAGTGAAAAAGAAAAAGCGTGTGGCTGCTTATTGCCGTGTTTCGACCAGCAAAGAAGATCAAACAAATTCTTTTGAAAGTCAGCGGCGCTATTTTAAACAGTATATTGAGAATAATCCAGATTGGGAACTTTATGAAATATTTGCCGAAATGTAAATTGTAAATTTCATACAAAAAAGGGGGAATACTTATAAGTAAGGATCAGTTTCAGGCAGAAAAACTGTATCAGGTATCGCTTTTTCTTGCGAAATCTATGCTTGAAAAAGATATTATTTCAAAAGAGGAATATTTAGAAATAGATACAATTTTACTTAAAAAGTATCAGCCGGTTTTGGGGACGTTATTAGCCGGAAGACCTTTACTGTAATTATAGTTTAGTAGGATTGTGATAGTAGAATCCTGTTTTTATCTTTAAGATAGGATGCTTCTGGAAAGGGTTGGCTTTCACCGAACGCCAGAGGTGGTTTGCTCCTGTCCTTTGCCTGCTCCGCTCCAAACGGTAAGAAAGTCTATGGCTTCTGATTTCGGTTCATCCAACCGGATGAACCGGGGCGCAATTCGCCCTTATGACAGCCGAAACGAACTGGGTGTAAGGAAGAATTTTACCAGTCATAAAACATCCTCTTCTTTGTTATCCGGGCTAAACACGCCCCTTTTTTTGCATACCCTGCATAGAAGCAGGATAT
>CAJUGZ010000294.1 GCA_910585855.1 uncultured Lachnospiraceae bacterium
TCCACAGAAGCCCAAGACTTTCTAACCGTTCTCCGAAGTCGCAGGCAAAGGACAGAAGCAAACCGCCTCTCGCTGTTGGTTGGATAGCAGTAGAAATTTTTATTGCAGAATAAGTTTACAGTTCCTAACGTTTGGAAACGATTCTTTTTTTGTTTCGAGGTCAAGAAACAGCCAGATTCGAATTCGGCGTCCTCCCTTTATAATCTGAATTTTGAAACCGCTAAAAGTTCTTATCCAGTATTCTCATAAAATCAAAATTTTATTGTTTTTTAAGTTTATCCTGCTCAAAATAATTAGTATAGTGACAAATTAAAAAAAATGTGATATAGTAAATGAAAGGGAAAAATCAGTGTATTAAATTGAGAGAAGGAGAAAAATTGTATGAAAGTTTTATTGGTATATTATCTTAGTTATGAATCGTACGCTCAGACGCTGCTTGTTCAGGATTGGCAGGGTCTTGATTTTGTATGTTCATATAAGATAAAAAGTGAAAATTCTCATTATTTTGAATCCAGATGTTGATAAATATGTATGGAAATAGTAGATAAAATAGAGATTTTGACCGCTTATCTTGTATGGATAGGCGGTTATTTTTATGTACATAGGATAATTATAATGAAAGGATTATTGATAAAAGAAAGGGATGAGAAAAATGTTTGAGATTAAAGGGCAGATTAATACAGCGATTTGTTATGCAAAAGTAGTAGAGGAAGAGGCAATCGAACAAATACGCAGGATGTGTGATTATGAGTTTACGCAGGGGAGTAAGATAAGAATTATGCCGGATGTACATGCGGGAAAAGGCTGTACAATCGGAACAACTATGACTATAACGGATAAAGCAGTTCCTAATATTGTAGGGGTGGATATTGGCTGTGGCATGTATACAGTAAATATTGGAAAAGTGGAACTGAATTTTGAAAAGTTAGATGAAGCGGCACATTTTATTCCGTCTGGAAGGAATATTTGGGAAGGCAGACAGGAACGGTTTGATTTAACGCAACTGCGCTGCTATCGAAGCTTAAAAAATACAAAGTGGTTAGAGCGCAGTCTTGGTACATTAGGAGGCGGGAATCATTTTATTGAGGTAGATCAAGCACAGGATCAGACAAAATATCTGGTTATTCATACCGGAAGCCGAAATCTTGGAAAACAGGTAGCAGAGTTGTATCAGAAGTTAGCTGTGGATTTAAATAAGGGAAAAGAAACTTACTTTGCACAAAGAGATGCGATTATTGCTGAGTATAAGGCAGCAGGCAGGAGAAAGGAGATACAGAAAGCATTAGAAGCGATTGCATGGCAGAAGCGGGAAGCAACTATGCCGGAGGATTTATGTTATGTATATGGAACTTATTTTGAGGACTATCTTTATGATGTAGAGATTTGTCAGAGATTTGCCAGAAGAAATCGGGAAAAAATTGCAGAGATACTGTTAGAAAGAATAGGAGTATCTGCATTGGATGCTTTTCATACCATTCATAACTATATTGATACAGAAGAAATGATTTTAAGAAAAGGTGCGATTGCCGCTCATCAGGGGGAGAGAGTATTGATTCCTATCAATATGAAAGATGGAAGTGTATTAGCAGTCGGAAGGGGAAATGCAGAGTGGAATTATTCTGCACCTCATGGTGCAGGAAGGATTATGTCCAGAACAAAAGCAAAGGAAAGTCTTGATATGGAAGAATACAGACAGGCTATGGAAGGAATTTATACTACTTCTGTAAATGAAGCAACGTTAGACGAAGCACCAATGGCGTATAAGTCTTTAGAGGATATTATTGATGTGATTCAGGAGTCAGTGGATATTATTGATGTGATGAAACCGATTTATAATTATAAGGCATCGGATTGAGCTTGGAGGGGACGCCGAAAGCGGAATGGAGTGCTATTCCGAGCCCGGAATAGACCTTCCTTTCAAGTTCAGCGTTCCCCTATGGAAGAAATTAAATTTATAAGTTCAGTAAAGTGTAAGGGTAAGGGAAAAATTTTCCTTACTCAATTTCAGTAATTGCTTTTTTAAATAAAAACCATGTACTGGTAAAATAGCATAATAGTAAAAGAAAAAGAATACTGCTTATAATTCCGATTTGTTTTAATAAAGTTTTTATGCCGACATAGGCAAAAATCTGTGCTGAAATAATTTCAAAAAAGTAGATAATAATAACTGCTGATACAAGTATGGCAATCGTAATGGGCAGTCCAAACCATATTGCTAGTTGTTTTAGAATTAAATGTTCGATTTCCTGCTGTTCTACACCAAGTTTATAGAGTACCCCAAAGCGATATTTGTAATGAGAGATATCTAGAAGCTGCTGTAAGGAAAGAATCGTAAGGCAGATAATCATTAAAACAACTGCACTATAGATCATAGTTGCCTGCAGGATAAAGTTATCGGCAATAAAATGATTGATTTGTGTTGTACTGGTTCGGATAAAGTATTGGACACCTGTATCTTTTTTTGGTTCTTCCGGGTATTCTTTTATAAAAGCTGTTTCAAGGGAGCAGGCTTTTTGATAGGGTATCGTTGTTTTGATTTGGATATATCGGTTTCGCATAACGGCAAGAAGGTTTTTACAGGTATTATCTGGAAAAACATATAAAACATCTGTATAGGAATTATAAATGGTCTGGCTGATTGCATCTGTGTAGAAAGCATTTTTTGCAAGGGTTAGAGTTTCTTGATCGGTTGAAACAGTGGTATGACTGTCTAAAAACTGGTTTCTTTCTGTTTCTGTTGCAACGGTTTTCCAATGTGTTGTAAATTCTCCTTCATTTAGAGAAATTGGCTGATATCCAAGCATTTTCCGCAGAGTATTATAGTCGGAGAGTGAGATTGCCGCAATAGGAAAATCTAGTTTTATTCGATTATGAAAATCTGACTTTCTAGGCAGATATAGATTGAATATACAGTCAGAATCAATTTGAATTCCCTCTTTATCAAGAAAGGCAGTGACAAGATCATAGTTATCCTGCGGCAGATCGGCTTCTTTATATACCTGAGTATAACAGGTATTGATTTGTATATCATATAAGGATCGCACTTTTAAATAACCAAAAGCCCATCCTGACAATGCCGGAACTGCTGCAAACAGAAATACAGACAGTACGAATGTAAGACAAATCAAGGTCATGGTTTTAGAAGTAGTATTTAATTTTGAAATAATCTGTCCGAAGAAAAACAGATTGCATTTTTGGTATTTTTGCTTTAAATTTTTTTCTTTCCATTCGGTAAGCAGATTGCTGGCTGAATAAATAATACAGCAAATCAGAAAGATAATCTCTATCATTAAAAAAGTAAAGTATTTGTTGAGTGTACCGGCTGTATTTGAAAGATAATAAGTTTTCCAGATAACAGGAACACTTGCGGCAAAGCCGATATTGAGAAGGGAAAGCAGGGCAGCAGTTAGTATATAACGTTGAAAATTCTGTTTTTTCTGTATATGATGTGTAATATACCAGATTATATTGAAAAAAAATCCCGCTGTAGGTGCAAGAATATTCCCCCAAATCATAATATGCACAGGGAGAGGAAAACGAGGATCATGGTAAAAATACAGGTTTGATATACCGACAGCGATTACCAGAACAAGAAAAATAGTATATAAAATTGTAATAATCGGCATATAGCGGCTTTTTTTGATATGAGGATCGTTTTGCTGATCGGCGTATAACATATCAATAATTTTTATTTTTTGTATAGTGCGTACATTCCATAGTCCTACGATAAAAAGACTGCATGAGAAAAAACATACAGTAAAAAAAACGGTATCGGGAAACAGAGTCCAAGATAGTTTATAGCTTTGTCCATAGGCAGACAGCAGCATACCTGTGATAAACTGTGAGCAGAATATACCAAGAAAAATACCAATAATAACAGCTATTGCTCCCATAAAAAAAGTTTCTGCAAAGAATATCCAAGCAATTGTTTTTTGTTCCATACCCATTACCGACTGAATGGCAAATTCTTTTTGTTTTCTTCTTAAAATATAGTTGTTTACATATCGTATTAAGAATAGAATTAATAAAGTGATCGCACAAACTGCCAGCTTCATTCCGCCGTTGATCAAAGTAAATTCATATTCTGTTCCGATAGCAGGGTGATAATAATTACTTGTAACAGATAAAAATGCATAAAACAGCATAACGCAGATTGTCATTGTAACAATATAGATTAAATAGTCTTTTGCTGAACGTTTTGCATTTCTGTAAGCTAATTTAATATACATCGGATTGTCCGCCTCCTATCATAGTAAGTACATCTAATATTCTTTCAAAAAATATTTTACGTGTATCACTGCCTTTTAAAAGTTCTGTAAAAATTTTTCCATCTTTTAAAAATAGGATTCGATTTGCGTAACTGGCAGTAAATGCATCATGTGTTACAAGAAGAATGGTGGTACCTGTTTGACTGTTGATACTTTGTATGGTGGAAAGCAGCATTTGAGATGAATGGCTGTCTAATGCTCCGGTAGGCTCGTCTGCTAAAATCAATTTTGGCTGATGAATCATAGCTCTTGCACAGGCACAGCGCTGTTTTTGACCGCCCGATACCTGATAGGGATATTTATTTAGAATATCTGCTATATTTAAAGATTTTGCTATGTTTTCTATACGGATATCGATTTGGGCAGCGGGAACTTTATTAATAGTAAGAGCAAGTGCAATATTTTCTGAAAGTGTCAGTGTATCTAATAATTGAAAATCCTGAAAAACAAATCCTAAGTTTTCACGGCGGAAGCGGGATAGTTCTTTTGCTTTTATCTGGGTAATATCTGTTCCGTTTAAATAAATATGTCCTGCACTTATTGTATCAATCGTAGAAATACAATGGAGCAGTGTTGTTTTGCCTGAGCCGGAAGCTCCCATAATTCCGATAAATTCCCCTTTTTCTACTGAAAAACTAATATCGTCGATCGCTTTGGTAAGGATTCCTTCCCTGCCATAGTATTTTTGAATATGTTCTAAGTTTAAAATTGGATTCATAAAAAACGCCTTTCGTCTGTAATAAATATTATTTAACGTTATAACTATAAATAAGTTTGATATCAACCTTTTATTTTATTTTAGACTGTTTTTTGCTTTTTTTGTATCAGATTTTCTTACAAAGTTCTAACAAAAATGTAAGAAGTGCAGAAGAAAAAATAGAATTGGCTTTCACCGGACGCCAGAGGCGGTTTGCTCCTGTCCTTTGCTTGCTCCGCTCCAAA
>CAJUGZ010000295.1 GCA_910585855.1 uncultured Lachnospiraceae bacterium
TTTTTCACATCCTGCTTCCATGCAGGGTGTGAAAAAAAGGGGCGTGTTTAGCCCGAATAATAGGAAAGAGGATAGTTTATAGCTGATAAAATCCATCCTTACACCAATTACATTTCGGCTGAAAAGAGGGCGAATTGCGCCCTGGTCTGTCCGGCTGGATAAAGGAAAAGGCAGAAGTCTTAGAACTTCTTACTTTTTGGAAACCGGAACAGCAGGCTGCCCACCATTTTCGAATCTGGCGTCCTGTGAAAGCAACCCCCCTACGTCAATATCTTTTTCGGCGTCCTACCTCCAAAAAACTAAAAATTTTTTTATTTCAAAGGTTGACATTTTCTCTATAAAATGCTACTCTATATAACGTACTTAAACCGTTGATGCGGAGATAACGGCAACGATGCCTTTACAGAGAGTCCGGGATGCTGAGAGCCGGATAAGAAACAACTTGTCAAATGGACCGCTGAGGGTGCAGTCAAATGCGTATTATGCAAAGTATTCTGCAACGTGTTGGCATACGTTAGTTGTCGGGGATTTGTAGGTATCCTGCTAAGTGCATGGGGTCATTCCCATGAATCAAGGTGGCACCACGGATAAAATCAGTTCTTTTTTATAACTGTAAATTTATTCGTCCTTGACAGAAAAGCTAATTGAAAAAAGCTTATTTCTGTCAAGGACTTTTTTCACTCCTTTGACGAAATCAGCAAAGGAGTTTTATTTTTTCACAGGAGGGAAATACTATGACTGTTTTACCAACTCTAAGCGATGTTCAACAAATCGCAGCCACTCATAACTATAAAGTTCTTCCAGTCAGTTGTGAAATACTGTCTGATATCTGTACCCCTATTGAAGCAATTCGAATTTTAAAAGGTACATCCGCACACTGTTATCTGTTAGAATCCGTCGCCGAAAAAGAAACTTGGGGGCGATACACTTTTTTAGGTTTTGATCCAAAATTAGAAGTCACTTGTGTAAACGGCACACTAAAAGCAGGAGATCTTACCATACAAACCCAAAATCCATCCCAATTTCTCCGCCAGATTCTTGCCGATTATAAAAGTCCCCGCTTTGATTATCTTCCGTCATTTACAGGAGGTTTTGTCGGATACTTTTCTTATGATTATCTCGGATACAAAGAACCAACAGTCAGAACCAATATCCCGGACACGGATGTATTTAAAGATCTCGATCTTATGCTTTTTGATAAAGTCATTGCTTTTGACAACTTCCGTCAAAAAATGATTCTTATTGTCAATATGCCGCTAACGAACTTAGAAATCGAATATAAAAAAGCCATACAGGAACTAAAACAAATGCAAAACCTGCTCACTTTCGGAAAGAAGAAAGCCGAACCAAACGGACATCTAACCGGTGAAATCACTCCTCTGTTTGATCGTCAGACCTACTGCCGTATGGTAGAACAGGCAAAACATCATATTCATGAAGGCGATATCTTTCAAATTGTCCTCTCTAATCGCTTTCATGCATCCTTTGAAGGAAGTCTGCTCAATACCTACCGCATACTCCGCACGATCAACCCGTCCCCTTATATGTTCTATTTTTCCGGGACAGATGTAGAAGTAGCAGGAGCTTCTCCTGAAACACTTGTAAAACTAGAAAACGGCATACTGCACACATTTCCTCTTGCCGGTACCAGACCAAGAGGCAAAACAGCTACAGAAGATCAAGCCCTTGAAAAAGAACTTCTCTCCGATCAAAAAGAACTTGCCGAACACAATATGCTAGTTGATCTCGGAAGAAACGACCTTGGAAAAATCAGTGAATTTGGCTCAGTTCAAGTAGAAAAACTCCATTCCATCGAACGCTATTCCCATGTTATGCATATCGGATCTACCGTTCGAGGCAAAATCCGAAAAGAATTTGATGCACTAGATGCGGTGGAAGCTGTCCTTCCCGCCGGAACACTTTCCGGCGCACCAAAAATCCGTGCCTGTCAGCTTATCGGTGAACTAGAACAAAACAAACGAGGAATCTACGGCGGTGCAATCGGCTACATCGACTTTACCGGAAATATGGACACCTGTATCGCTATCCGTATTGCCTATAAGAAAAACGGCAGAGTCTTTGTTCGAAGCGGTGCAGGCATCGTTGCCGATTCCGATCCTGATAAAGAATTTGAAGAATGTATCAATAAAGCAAAAGCCGTTATTCATGCACTGCGGCTTGCAGAGGAGGCAGATCTATGATACTACTGATTGATAACTATGACAGTTTTTCCTACAACCTCTATCAACTAATCGGAGAGATCGAACCGGATATCAAAGTGATCCGCAATAACGAACTGACACTTTCACAAATCCAAGCACTCAAACCCAAACAGATCATTCTCTCTCCCGGTCCCGGACGCCCGGAACACGCTGGAATTACTATTGATCTTGTAAAAACACTAAGCCAAGAAATTCCTACCCTTGGTGTCTGCTTAGGACATCAGGCAATCTGTGCCGCCTTTGGTGCAGTCATTACCTATGCAAAAGAACTGATGCATGGAAAACAATCCATTACAACCTTTGATACTGATTGTCCTCTGTTTTACGGATGCCCAAAAACCGCACCTGTTGCCCGCTACCACTCTCTTGCCGTAAAAGCAGACACTCTCCCAAAAGAATTAAAAATCTCCGCCGCTACTGCAGACGGCGAAATCATGGCAGTTTGGCACAGCAGCTATCCTATATTCGGCGTACAATTTCATCCAGAATCCATTTTAACGCCGGACGGCAAAACTATATTAAAGAACTTTATAAAGGAGTACTCAAAATGATTAAAGAAGCCATCGTAAAAATCGTAAACAAACAGGATCTGACCTATCAGGAAGCCTATACCGTAATGAATGAAATTATGAGTGGAGAAACCTCCTCTACACAAAATGCCGCTTTCCTTGCCGCCCTCTCCACCAAAAGCGCAAGAGCCGAAACCACCGACGAAATCGCCGGATGTGCTGCTGCCATGAGAGATCATGCTACAAAAGTAAAAACCGATCTCGATATCTTTGAAATCGTTGGCACAGGAGGCGATCATGCACAAAGCTTTAATATTTCCACAACCTCCGCTCTTGTCGCTGCAGCAGGCGGAATGAAAGTCGCTAAACATGGAAATCGTGCCGCCTCTTCCCAATGCGGTACGGCAGACTGCCTAGAAGCACTCGGCGTCAATATCGATCAAACTCCTCAAAAATGTATCGAACTGCTACAAAAAGCAGGCATGTGCTTTTTCTTTGCACAAAAATACCATACCTCTATGAAATATGTAGGTTCTATCCGCAAAGAACTAGGCTTTCGCACCGTATTTAATATCCTTGGTCCTCTTACCAATCCGGCAAGCCCAACCAGACAGCTTCTGGGTGTATATGATAACTACTTAATCGAGCCTCTGGCTCAAGTCCTAATCAATTTAGGCGTCAAACGAGGCATGGTCGTATACGGACAGGACAAACTAGATGAAATCTCCTTAAGTGCGCCAACCAGTATCTGTGAATTCCAAAACGGCTGGTTTAAATCCTATGTCATTACCCCGGAAGAATTTGGTTTCCAACGCTGCTTAAAATCCGATCTGACCGGAGGTACACCAAAAGAAAACGCCGCCATTACCCTTGCTATTTTAAACGGAGAAAAAAGTCCAAAACGCAATGCCGTTTTACTTAATGCCGGAGCATCTCTCTATATCGGCGATAAAACTAAAAGCATAAAAGAAGGAATCGAACTGGCAGCAGAACTCATCGATTCAGGAAAAGCAAAAAATACCTTGCAAACTCTAATCCAAATCAGCAACCAGCCGGAGGAAGAAGCATGACCTCAGAAAAACAAAGCCAAAATTCAACCATACTCGATCAGCTCGCTAACCATGCCAAAGAACGAGTCGCAGCCGCAAAAACAAAAGCCCCGCTCTCCGTAATCCGCCAGCAGGCATACGCACTTCCAAAAGGAACATTTACTTTTGAGCAAACCCTAAAAAAAAGAGGTTTATCCTTTATCTGTGAATGTAAAAAAGCCTCCCCTTCCAAAGGCTTAATTGCCCCGGATTTTCCCTATCTGCAAATTGCCAGAGAATATGAAGAAGCCGGTGCTGACTGTATCTCTGTATTAACAGAACCCAAATGGTTTCTTGGCAGCGACAATTACCTAAAAGAAATTGCAGAAAACGTTTCCATTCCATGTCTGCGCAAAGACTTTACAATAGACGAATATATGATTTATGAAGCCAAACTATTAGGAGCATCCGCCGTTTTACTAATCTGTTCTTTACTAAACAAAACCCAATTAAACGAATATCTTTCTGTCTGCAATGAGCTTGGACTGTCTGCTCTAACAGAAGTTCACAACGAAAGTGAAGTACAAACCGCATTAGAAGCAGGCGCTAAAATAATCGGTGTCAACAACCGTAATCTAAAAGATTTTTCCGTAGATACCGAAAACAGCCACAGACTGCGCAGGCAAATTCCAAAAGAAATTCTATTTGTTTCCGAAAGCGGTATTCGGCAGGAAAAAGATATTCAAAAACTTTGCGAAATTGGTGCAGATGCTGTATTAATCGGTGAAATGTTAATGAAAGCAGCCGATAAAAAAGCGGTACTTGCAAAATTGCGTGCAGCAATATAAGATAAAACTGCTGCGGGAGTTGTTTCCAACCCGGACGCCAGATTTGGTTGGAGAGGGTTCTCTGCCCACTCCGGTCTCCAAACGGTAAGAAAGTCTAAGGATTCTGCCCATCGTACATCCAGCCGTACGAACCGGGGCGCAATTCGCCCGTATGGCAGCCAAAACTTTACTGATGTAAGGAAGACTACAACAGCCCTAAGATGTCACCTTCCTAAAATACGGGCTAAACACGCCCCTTTTTTTGCACACCCTGCATGGAAGCAGGATATGCAAAAAATTCTAGGTTTTTCAGCAGAATCCTAAGACTTTCTAACCGTTCTCCGAAGTCGTAAGCAGAGAACCCTCTCCAACCAAATCTAGCTGCTGACCTGATAGCGACAGGAAAAATCTTTGTTATTATCATTTCCTTTTATTGGGAAAAATAGTTAATGTTCAGCTTTGTTTTATGCCAGATTTAACTTTTTGACCAAATTTGCTTTTTTCTTCAAAAGCCAAAAAACAGCCAGATTTTGGAATGGTTGGCGTTCTGCAGTGACTTCGGAAAAAAGCTAGAAGTTCTTAGGCTTCTGCTGAAAAACCTA
>CAJUGZ010000296.1 GCA_910585855.1 uncultured Lachnospiraceae bacterium
CTTTTTGGAAACCGGAACAGCAGGCTGCCCACCGTTTTCGAATCTGGCGTCCTCAATTTTTAAATTTATAAGTTTATCCTGAGCAGACCTAAGATGCCTTGCAGCGTCTAAGTGCCGACCGGAAATGATAACTCTTAGCAGACCTTCTTTCTGTAAACATTTACAATAAAGTGACATAGAAAGATTCTTTTTATCCTTGCTTTTTATCTAACAACAACAGGAATTTATAAAATTCGTGAAAAAGGTTGCAAAAAAAGTGAAAATCTCTTATCATGATACTAAGAAAAAATACATGACATAATGAAATCGAATCAATAAGAAAGAATACGAGGTTAATATAATGAAGATTGGAAATAAAAAATCGGCACTTATTCAAGCAGTTTCCAAGTTAAAAAAAGCAGACTACTCAAGAGAACCAGAATTAAATGCCATCTATAAAAGATTAGCAAGCGGAAGAAAGCAATTTGCAGATATCTTTGAGAAAAATATTAAAGCCGTAATGGAAATCAGTTCTTTAGATTTAAAAATGCAGCATCAGACAGAAGAAATTATGAATATCTCTCAAAGTGTAGCAAAAGCTACCGAAACGATCTTTGGAACCTCAGAGTATAAAACAGCCGGTACAGCAAATAACCAGCATGAGGAACTTACCAGTACGATTATTCAAGTATCCTCTCAAACAGAAGAAGTCTATCAAAAAATTGAATCCGGTCAAAATGAATTAACTACCATTAAAGAACTCTCTGATCAGACAATCCATATCTCTACTGAAATGCAGCAGGATATGGACGAATTACTGCGTGTCATTAATCGTATGACAGAAGTTATCTCTGTGATTGATTCCATTTCCCTTCAAACCAATCTATTATCTCTTAATGCTTCTATTGAAGCATCCAGAGCGGGGGAAGCAGGAAAAGGATTTGCTGTAGTAGCCGGAGAAATTCGAAGTTTGGCAGAAGAAACCCAAAAACTTACTAAAAATATGAGTGACTTTGTAGACTGTATTAAAACTGCTTCTCAAAAAAGCATGGACAGTGCCAAAAGTACAATTCAATCTCTAAATACAATGACCGAAAAGATCGGAACGGTATGGAAAATTAATGATGAAAATCAAAAACATGTTTCTAAAGTCAATGAATCCATCCGTTCGATTGCTGCTGTCAGCGAAGAAATCAGCAGTTCTATGAATGAAATGGAAAATCAATTAAAAAACAGTACGACCATTATGCATACTGTCGGACAAGAATTAAAAAATGCAACAAAACCTGTGGTAGAAATTGAAAAAATACTCGATACTACCATAAAGCAAATGGGCAGCATGACAACAGATGCCTTTTATCATCTTGAAAATACAGAATTTGCTCAATATGTCAGCAATGCCATTACAGCCCATCAAACTTGGCTTAGTCATTTAAAACGAATGGTAATGGAACAAACGATTCTTCCGTTACAGCTTGATTCAAGCAAGTGTGGCTTTGGTCATTTCTATTATGCTCTGACACCAGATATTCCAGAGATTCTGCCGATTTGGAAAGAACTTGGTACAAAACATAAACGATTTCATAAATATGGAGCGGAAGCTATTTATGCATTAAACAATCAAAATTATGCCAGAGCGGAGCAGATTTATCAAGAAGCTGAACTTTATTCTAGAGAATTGATTTTGGATCTGCAGCGTATGCTTCAGATTGCAAGTAAAGTTTCATAATTTTTTTAAAGGGGAGGACGCCGAAATAGACCTTCTCTTCGATTTCAGCGTCCCCTTTTTATGAAACTAAATTAAGGCAACGTTTCTCCATTTCTCCATCCATGACCGCCGCCACGTCCATGATATCCGTTTCCCCGATTATTATATGATGAAGAATGATTCTCACTATCCGACGAAAGTCTGTCAATTAGCTCCCGAATTTCTCTCATTGTCATCCTCTGTACTGTTTCAGAAGTAATATTGGAATCAAGAAGCTGCAATTCCAAAAAAGCTCTATATTTTCCACACGAAAGCCCCATTTCATGGGCTACGGCAACCTCTTCTGAGGATGCAAAATAACAATAGGTATTGTTCTGCCTTGCCGTACATGCTTCAACCCCCGAAAGGATTTTAGCGGATCGCTGTCCGTCTGAACCTATTACTGTAATTGTCATAACTTCGTTATCGGATAACAACGCCGTTATAATATCATTATTCAATATTTGTTCAATAGCATCTGCATAATTCTTATATTTTATATTTAAAGTATCAGAAAACTCTCTCCCATCCTCGTTAAAATCGTTTACAAAAATCACTTGTTCAAACCGATTGATGCTCATCTCAATAGAAGGGTTTATATCAATACTGATTTGTGCTATAGGAGTAAAATAAAGCCAATGTCCTCCAAACAGCATAAAGAAAAGACATACACATGCTGCAGTATAAAGAAAATATTTCCTATTTTTTGTTTTCAGTTTGGTATATCCTTGTGTTTTCCTTGCGAGAAATGCTTTGGTTTGGTTTTTTAATTCTTCCTCTGCCTGTACCGAACTGAAGAGTTCTTTAAACATATTATTCATATTCATAGCCACCTCCCAGCTTTTCTCTTAACATCTGTTTAGAACGAGTCAGGAGCGTATAAATCGTATTCACATTTTTACCTAAAATACGGCTAATCTGCGGAGCAGTATAATCTTCAAAGTAATGCAGATATACAACATCCCGATATTTTTGAGGAAGTGAAAATACAGCTTCCCAAACATCTCTGTAATCAGAAGGTAACTCTGTCGATCGTTCTATAATATTATCCAATGAAACAGTATGGCTGCGGAAAAAGCTTTTCAGTAAATCTTTACAGGCATTGATAGTAACTCGGATAAACCACGCCCTTTCATGCTCATCATTCTCAAAAGAAACGGAACTAAGGACATACTTCAAAAACACGGTTTGAAATATATCCTCTGTATCGGCATTATTCTTCAAATGTATCATACAAAGCCGCCGAACGGTATCAGAATACCGTTCAATGGCTCTGATTGTTTCCTGTTCGCTCCGCATAATGATTCCTTTTTGTTATCTGTTGCGCCCGCCCCGAAACCCGCATCCATATCTTCCCCGTCCATTTCCTCTGCATTGACCGGCTACATAATTATCACAGATTCCATCACCATCTTCATCCACAAAATTTCCGCCACAGCCAATTCCAGCCATACCACACCAGTGATAACTGCCGCAGTTATCACAAATACCATCTCCGTCCGCATCCGTATAGATACACATACTCCCAGAATTATCACAGATACCATCGCCATCTGCATCTACAAAATTACATCCGCCCCTAGGACACGCCGCAAATGCAGTTGTCGCATACATTGATAAAATAACAGTCATTCCTAAAACACTTAAAAATTTTTTTCTCATGATATTCCTCCATTCTATTTGATAACCACTTCTGACTTCACTTCTAATACGATTCACAGAAAAAAATCCATTCAAAATTTCAAAATATTTTTATTTTCATTTTTCCCCTTCATCTTATCTCAAACTTAACTTAGAAATCCAATTTCCCCATAAAATTTTTTATAGCCGAGCCACGGCAAGGCTTTTTGATAGGCACAATCGGAGATACGATTCCTTAGCGCAAGTAAGCCCAATGCAGACCTTCCTTTGAATTTTAGTGTTCCCTAATATTCAATTCCCTCTCTTGCCTTAATCCCCTTTTGATAAGGATGTCTAATACATTGCATATCTGTAATATAATCCGCATGTTCTAAAAAAAATGAATCTGGTTCTCTCCCGGTAATTACAATTTCTAACTTTTCTGGCTTTTGTAAAATCAATGCTTCTACTTTTTCTTTATCAATTAAATTCCATATATATGGATAAGTCAATTCATCTAAAACTAGTAAATCAATCATTTCTTCTAAAAGTATTTTCTGTATCTTCTCTAAAGTTTGATTGTGAAACTCTGTCACTTCTCTCTTTTCTAAATCATTCATCCGAGATAAAAATCCTAATTCTTTCGGATTTCTGATTACTGTTACATTAGAAAGCTGCTTCAAAACTTCTAACTCTCCTGTCTTTGTCCCTTTTAAAAATTGAGCAAAAATCACCTTTTTTCCTCTTCCCACTGCCCGAATTACAAGTCCTATTGCAGCCGTTGTCTTTCCCTTTCCATTTCCACAGTAAACTTGAATCATTCCCTTTTCCATTTATTTTTGTTCCTTTCGATAGATACATTCTTGATTTTTACAAGCAAAACAAATATCATCCATCCCTTCTTTTAGTTCTTCCACTAATTCTGCAAGGTAAACCACAGATTTTATCGGGATTATCATTCCTGACGAATTTAACTGAACTGGTATATTCGGAAACGTTTCCAAAATAGACGGCAAATACTCCAAAGGAAGCTGCTCTCCAAAAAAATAATACTCTCCCTGCCAAAGCTGCGTTTCCTGATAAATCTGCTGTGCTGTCTGCCGATATGCTTTCTGTAAAAACTCCAAAGCAATACAATCTAACATATAAGCATCCAAAAGATTTCCCGCCTCACTTTCCAAAGCAATCAACCGATCACTATACTCCGACAAAGTTACAACCACTGCCGCATAACAAGAACAAGGCAGTTCCTCTATCTCTTTCTCCCGGCAAATCCGATACCAAGCCTTTGCCCGCACCACACTTCCTAATAACTCCACCATCCAGTCAAACCGCTGAGAATCCCTTTCCTCAAAATGATATTTCTTTTGTATTTTCCTTCTCTCCTCCTTCGTAAATGAAATCTGTAATCCTATCTGTTTCAACACCCATACCCTACCTTCTTAAAACCAACCTCACCACAACTCCAATACAATCATAAACCTTCCCTTCTACAAACTACTATTCTTTCAGTCTGGAGCATACAACCAGAATCCAAATAGAGGTCTGTACAAAGCAGGATAAACTTAAAAAAATATACGCTGGAAGGACGCCAGATTGGAAAACGTTGGACATCCTGCTGTTCCGGTTTCCAAAAAGCAAGAAGTTCTAAGACTTCTGCCTTTTCCTTCCTCCAACCGGACAGACCGGGGCGCAATTCGCCCTTACTGCAGCCAAAACAAAACGGGTGTAAGGAAGGATTCTTCCAGCCATAAGACCACCACTTCCCTATCATTCGGGCTAAACACGCCCCTTTTTTTTCACACCCTGCATGGAAGC
>CAJUGZ010000297.1 GCA_910585855.1 uncultured Lachnospiraceae bacterium
TCCTGCTTTCATGCAGGGTGTGAAAAAAAAGGGGCGTGTTTAGCCCGGATGATAGAAAAGAGGCTGTCTTATGGTAGGTAAAATCCTTCCTTATACCTGTTTCGTTTTGGCTGAAATGAGGGCGAATTGCGCCCCGGTCTGTCTGGTTGGAGAAAGGAAAAGGCAGAAGTCTTAGAACTTCTTGCTTTTTGGAAACGTGGAACAGCAGGCTGCCCACCGTTTTCGAATCTGGCGTCCTCTAGCTTTAAATTTATAAGTTTATTCTGTATGATATAGTTGTTTTTTATTATGAAAGGAGGATAACAGGTTGATAATAAACAGTAATACACAGATAGTTGGTGTACAGACTCCTGCAGTAAAATATGCAGCAGAAAATTTACGGCGGGATATTCAGAAGGTATGTAATAAGACAGAAGTTTTTGGATGCCAGATTGTATTGGAAGAGCAGGCGTTGGAAAAAGAGTGTTTTTGTATTAGAAAAAGAGAAAATAGTATGGTAATACAGGCATCGGATGAGCTTGGATTTATTTATGGAATTTATGAGATTAGCAGGACGTTTTTAGGAGTTCATGCATTTTGGTTTTGGAATGCTCAGGAGTTTGTATGTAAAGAAGAAATAGCGATTCCAGATGATTATTTGTTTTATTCAAAACCATTTCGAATAAAATATAGAGGATGGTTTGTAAATGATGAAGTGCTGATTCATACATGGATGGTAGACAGAGAGAAGGATAAGCCATGGGAAATGGTATTTGAAGCACTTCTTCGTTGCGGCGGCAATTTGGTTATTCCGGGTACTGATTTAAATGCCAGAAAGTATGCGGTGCTGGCTTCTAAAATGGGGCTGATTGTTACACATCATCATGCAGAGCCGTTGGGAGCGGAAATGTTTGCTAGGGCTTATCCAGATCTCAATGCGTCTTATGATCAATATCCTGAAAAATTTCATGGTTTATGGAGAGATGCAATCAATCGTCAGAAAGACAGAAAGGTGATATGGAATTTAGGATTTCGAGGACAGGGAGATCGACCGTTTTGGATGGATGATATCCGGTATCAGTCGGATGAGGCACGTGGAAAATTGATGAGTGAATTGATTCAAAGGCAGTATGATATGGTAAAAGAGATGGATGCAAATGCAGTGTGTAGTACAAATCTTTATGGAGAAACAATGGATCTTTACAAAAAGGATTGTTTAAAACTGCCGGAGGATGTGATTAAAATATGGGCAGACAATGGTTATGGTAAAATGGTCAGCAGAAGACAGGGAAATGAAAATCCAAGGATTTGTGCGCTTCCTGAGAAAAAAGAAGAAGCAAACGGTATTTATTATCATGTATCTTTTTATGATCTGCAGGCAGCAAATCATATTACAATGCTGCCGAATACGCCGGAATTTGTAAAACGGGAATTAATGGAAGTGCTAGAAAGGGGTGGGGATGACTTTTGGATTATTAATTGTTCTAATGTAAAGCCGCATGTTTATTATTTGGACTTGATAGCACAGTTATGGAAAAATGGAGATATTGATATTGAGCAGCATAGAAAAGAATATGTAGAAAATTATTATGGCTTGGAGGAAGCAGGGCAGATAATAGAACGTTTGAAAGAGTATCCGCACTATACGGCGGCATATGGAAAAGAAGAGGACGAACATGCAGGAGAACAATTTGCTAATCATGTGGTAAGAATACTTGTTACACAATATATAAAAAATCATGAAAAGAGAAGCGAAGAACTGCTTTGGGCAACAAAAGGAAAAACGCTTGCAGAGCAGGTGCAGTGGTATCAGGCTATTTGTGGTAAGGCAGCAGCATCTTATCAGGAGTACCTTCGAAAATGCAGGATGACAGAAGCTGTGCTGAACGGAAAGGCGCAGGAACTTTTTCGGGATTCTCTTTTTTTGCAGGTTCGAATTTATTATCATTGCTTTCAAGGGGCATTTTTGGTTTGTAAGAGTCTGTCAGAAGGGTTTCAGGAAAATTATCAGGCAGCATTTTATCAGGCGGGGAAAGCAAGAAAGGAATATCTGAAAGCGAATGATGCGATGCGGGAGCAGGAACATGGAAAGTGGTATGGTTTTTATGAAAATGAGTGTCTGACGGATATCAAACAGACTGCATGGGTACTGCAGGGATGGATGAGTTATCTGCGGACTTTGGGTGATGGACCTCATTATTATCAGTGGCAGAGGGAGTATCTTTATTCGGAAAAAGACAGGCGGGTGATGCTGATTTTAAATATGGAAAATCATCTGCAGGATCAGGAGTTGTTTGAGTTGATGGAAGCAAAGCTGGATGGAGGAAAATAGAATGGAAATGACCTTAAGATGGTATGGTTCAAAATTTGATACGGTAACTTTAAAGCAAATTCGTCAGATACCGGGAGTAACAGGTGTGATTACAACATTATATGATACAAAACCGGGAGAAGTATGGAGCAGAGAGAGAATCCATAGTATAAAAAAAGAGGTGGAAGCATCTGGGCTGCATATTTCAGGTATAGAGAGTGTCAATGTTCATGATGCGATTAAAGCAGGGCTGCCAGAGAGGGACAGCTATATTGTCAATTATATAGAAACACTAAAAAATCTTGGGGAGGAAGGAATTCATCTGGTATGTTATAATTTTATGCCGGTGTTTGACTGGACAAGAACAGAGGTTGCAAGACGGCGTGCCGATGGTTCTACTGTACTTGCCTATACACAGGAAGCAGTAGATGCTTTGCAGCCGGAAAAGATGTTTGCTTCTATAGCAGAAGATGCCAATGGAAGTATTATGCCCGGCTGGGAACCGGAACGGATGGAACAAGTAAAAGAATTGTTTGCATTATATAGCAATGTGGATGAAGAAAAGCTGTTTATAAATTTAAAGTATTTTTTAGAGCGGATTATGCCTGTTTGTGATCAATATAATATTAATATGGCAATTCACCCGGATGATCCTGCATGGAGCGTATTTGGACTGCCACGTATTATTGTGAATAAGGAAAATATTTTACGTATGATGCATATGGTAGATAATCCGCATAATGGTGTGACATTTTGTTCTGGTTCATATGGGACAAACAGGAAGAATAATCTGCCGGATATGATTCGTTCTTTAAAAGGAAGAATTCATTTTGCCCATGTGCGTAATTTAAAATTTAATTCACCGACAGATTTTGAAGAAGCAGCACATTTATCAAGTGACGGTGATTTTGATATGTATGAAATTATGAAAGCATTGTATGAAATTGGTTTTTGCGGACCTATCCGACCTGACCATGGGCGTATGATTTGGGATGAAGTGGCAATGCCGGGATATGGATTGTATGATCGTGCACTTGGAGCAGCATATTTAAATGGTTTGTGGGAGGCTATTGAAAAATCGCAAAGGAGATAATTTGATATGAAAATAAGTTGGCAGGGAATTTCTAATCATGCAGATAGAAAACAATGGGAGGAAAAGGGATATTTTTTACCAAAGTATGACAGAAAACAAATGGTAAAAGCAACAAAGGAACAGCCTTTTTGGATTCACTTTGGAGCAGGAAATTTATTTCGTGCATTTCATGCAGTGGTTGCAGAGAATTTATTAAATGAAGGAAAATTGGATAGAGGAATCCTTGTTGCAGAAGGATATGACTATGAAATTATTGAAAAGATATATATGCCGCATGATAATCTTAGTATTGCCGTGACATTAAAAGCAGATGGTACGATGGATAAAAGAGTAGTGGGAAGTGTTGCAGAAGCGATTTCTCTAGATTCTGAAAATGATATGGCATTTTGGAGGTTAAAAGAGGTGTTTGCCAAGGATTCTTTGCAGATGGCAACCTTTACTATTACAGAAAAAGGTTACAGTCTGACTAATGCAAAAGGGGAATTTTTAAAGGATGTGGCAGCGGATTTTGCAGCAGGACCAGAAAAGCCAGTAAGTTATATGGGAAAAGTAGCATCTTTGCTGTATGCTAGATATTGTGCAGGAAAAAAGCCTATTGCGATGGTTAGTACGGATAATTGTTCTCATAATGGAGATAAGCTGTATGCAGCAGTTTTAGCATTTGCAAAGGAATGGACAGAAAAGGAAAAGACGGATGCAGGATTTCAGAATTATATAAATTCTAAAAAAGTTTCTTTTCCATGGAGTATGATTGATAAGATAACGCCTAGACCAGATGCATCGGTAGAAAAAATTTTGCAAAAGGATGGTGTGGAAGGATCAGAACCAATCGTTACTTCTAAAAATACATATATAGCACCTTTTGTAAATGCAGAAGAAACAGAATATTTGGTGATAGAGGATGATTTTCCAAATGGACGTCCAAAACTTGAGGAAGGCAAAATTTTGTTTACTGATCGGGAAACAGTGGAAAAAGTAGAAAGAATGAAGGTATGTACCTGCTTAAATCCGCTGCATACTTGTCTTGCTATTTTTGGGTGTCTGCTTGGTTATAAGAAAATTTCTGATGAAATGCAGGATAGGGCGCTTGTAAAATTGGTGGAAACGGTAGGATATCAGGAGGGGCTTTTGGCAGTAGTTCATCCGGGCATTTTAGATCCAAAAGAATTTATTGATACTGTGCTGAAAGTGCGCATACCGAATCCGTTTATGCCGGATACACCCCAAAGGATTGCTACAGATACTTCACAGAAATTGGCAGTTCGCTTTGGTGAAACAATTAAGGCTTATCAGGCAAGTGAAGTTTTAAAAGTGGATGATTTGCAGATGATACCATTTGTTTTTGCAGGATGGTTAAGATATTTAATGGCAGTAGATGATAATGGAGAATCGTTTGAATTGAGTTCAGATCCGCTTTTAGAAGTATTGTGTCCGCAGATGGAAAAGATAAAGTTGGGGGATATGGAGGTGGAGGAAGTAGAAAAGGCGGTAAAGCCACTTTTAGAGAATACAGAGATATTTGGTGTGAATTTATATGAAGTGGGTATGGCGGATAAGGTGTGTGGATATTTGAAAGAATTGACAGAAGGGGTGGGTGCAGTTCGCAGGGCTTTGGAAAAGTATTTGGTGGAAAAATAGAAGGGGCAGATAATGGAAAGATGTTGTAAGTTTATCCTGTTTCTATTTTTTATTTGGCTTTTGGAGATAGGTTGCTGCCGGAAGGGGTTGGCTTTCACCGGACGCCAGAGGCGGTTTGCTCCTGTCCTTTGCGTGCTCCGCT
>CAJUGZ010000298.1 GCA_910585855.1 uncultured Lachnospiraceae bacterium
CTTCTTGCTTTTTGGAAACCGGAACAGCAGGCTGCCCACCGTTTTCGAATCTGGCGTCCTCTGGCGTCGGCGTCCTCTCTCTATAAAAATCATCCTCTGCCAGCAATTTTTAGCTTGAAAATTTTGAAAACTCCAAATAGCTTTTTATTGAAAAAATTTTGCAAAAATAGTAAGATAGGTAATATAGTGATAAAAGGAGGAGAAGAGAAAATGGAAGAAATATTTAAAAATCTGAAAGTGGGTAAAAAATTTCGATATGCATTTGGAATTATTTTACTTTTGTTTGTTGTTACTATTTTGGTTGCGGTAATTGCAAGTGAGATTATTCAGCATGATTTTAAGGTTTTTTATAAAGAATCCTATCAAAATAGTATGACACAGATGGAAATTCGAAAGGATCTTCAGGTAGTGGGAAAAATGGTTCTTTGGTCTATGACAACAGAGGATGAAGCAGAGGGAGAGTTTTATTTAGAGAGTGCAGAGGAGTATGCACAAAGTGTTGCAACTCATGTAGAAAAATTAAAACAGGGTTTTCAGAACAGCACTCTTTTACAGCAGTTAGATCGTGCAATGGAGGAGATGAAGACATACCGGACAGAACTTACGGAACTGGCAACTGCAAATCGAAATCAGGAAGCATTGGAATTATTTAATGGAGCATATAATACGGCTACAGAGAATATACAAAATATTTTGATTACGATTGGTGAGGAATTGGACAATTCGGCAGAAAAGCGTTATAAAGAGGCAAATTTAACTGGAATTATCAGTCTGATATTTATGCTGACAGTTGGTGCTGGTTCGATTATTTTTGCACTTCGTCTGGGAGCAGTTTTAACTAGAATTTTTAAAGAACCGATTCAAGAGATAGAACAGGCTACATATCAGTTAAGAAACGGAGATCTCAATATACAGATAGAGTATCAGTCGGAGGATGAACTTGGGGGATTGATAAAGAATTTTAGAGATGCCTGTGGCGGGCTTCATGAGATTATTCAGGATGCCGGAGAGTTGCTGAGTGAGATGGCAGAGGGAAACTTTAATGTAAAAACAGAGAAAGAAGAGAAGTATGTAGGAGAATTTGTACGGCTGGTAGAATCTATGCGTAAGCTGAATCGGCAGTTGGATGCTACACTGCGCCGAATCAATGAGGCTTCTGAACAGGTGGCACTTGGAGCAGGGCAGCTTGCGGAGAGTGCACAGTCGCTTGCAGAGGGAGCTACCGATCAGGCAGGAGCAGTAGAGGAGTTGACAGCGACAATCGAGAGTGTAAGTGCTATGGCAGAACAAAGTGCAGAGGCGGCACAAAATGAGGCAGATCGAATTTTGCAGGCAAAAGAGGATGCAGAAAAGAGCAGAGAGGAATTAAAAGTACTGACAGAGGCAATGGAGCGAATTAATGCAACTTCTATGGAAATTCAAAATATTATCGGTGCGATTGAGGATATTGCTTCTCAGACAAATTTACTTTCTTTAAATGCTTCGATTGAAGCGGCAAGGGCGGGAGAAGCCGGAAGAGGATTTGCTGTTGTAGCGGATCAGATTGGAAAGTTAGCTTCAGACAGTGCGCAGTCTGCAGTGGATACCAGAGAATTGATTGAAAAGTCGATTGTAGAGATTGAACACGGAAATGTTATTACAGAAAAAACAGTAAAGGTGTTAGAGGGAATTTTGGGAAGTATGGGAACTTTTGCTGAAACGGCAACGGAGAGCAGTGTAGCTTCTGTATCGCAGGCTAAGATGTTAAAGGAAGTAGAGGTTGGGATAGAACAGATTGCCGCTGTTGTAGAGAGCAATTCTGCTTCTGCAGAGCAAACTTCAGCAACCAGTGAAGAGCTGTCGGCTCAGTCGGATAATCTAAAGGGCTTGGTCGGACAATTTCAGCTTCGGCAGATTCAGGAATAAGAAAATAGAAATAGAAAAAGCAAACACAGAGTAAGGAGGAGAAATAAAGAAGAAATATGAAAAGAGCAGAAGACTTAAAAGAATTGTTAAAAAGAATTGATCATAAAAGCTATCCTGCTTATAAGGATACTGCCGGGAAATATCAGTTTCCCGGTTATGTCTTGTCGATTGATCATGTACAGGGAGATCCGTTTGCAGCACCTTCAAAAGTCAGCATTTTGATTCGGGGAAGAGAAGCCGGATTTCCAAAAGAACTGTTTGACAGAAAGTGGAAGAGGATTGCACTGCAGGATATGATTCTTCGGCTGTTTTACAGACAGGTAGATCACTATTCATTTCAGGCAAAGGGTTCAGGAAAGAGTGGTTTGATGTCGGTTAGCCGCTGCGGGCAGGAAATTTTGGAGCGAAGTGACTGTCAGATTGAAGAAGGAAGCGGGGATCTGCATTTTCGAATGGAGATTGGATTTCCTGCAAATGGAAGAACGATTCAGGCAAGGGAACTAGAAAAGATTTTTTTTGATTTTTTGCCGGAATGTGTAAAAAAGTCATTGCTGTATACTTCTTTGGATAAAAAAAAGTGGCAGCAGAATATGGAACTTTCCGAGGATCAGCAGGTGATTCGGGAAGAGTTAAAGAAGCGTGATTTGGTAGCTTTTATTGCCAATGGTTCGGTTCTTCCAAGAGAATCTGGGGTTTCAAAACGACCGATGAAAGATGCAGTTGTATTTCAGTCGCCAAAGTCAATGGAGGTGACACTTTCGCTGCCATTTTATGGAGAAATCAAAGGAATGGGAATTGCAAAGGGAATTACATTGATTGTAGGTGGCGGTTATCATGGAAAATCTACACTGCTAGAAGCATTGGAATTGGGGGTTTATAATCATATCAGAGGGGATGGAAGAGAGTATGTGATTACGGACGAAACGGCTTTTAAAATTCGTGCAGAAGACGGACGCAGTGTAAAGGATGTGGATATTTCCATGTTTATTAATGGGCTTCCAAATGGAAAGGATACGAAGTCATTTTATACAGAGGATGCCAGCGGTAGCACGTCGCAGGCGGCAAATGTAATGGAGGCAATAGAAACCGGAAGCAGGCTGTTTTTGATTGATGAAGATACCAGTGCAACGAATTTTATGATTCGGGATGAGTTGATGCAGCGGGTAGTTCGGCGGGATGCAGAGCCAATTATTCCTTTTATTGATCGAATTACAGAATTATCGGATAAGTATGGGATTTCTACTGTTTTGGTAGCCGGGAGCAGCGGATCTTATTTTCATAAAGCAGATTGTATCGTACAGATGAATCGATATCAGCCGGAGGAAATTACAGAGTTTGCAAAAACGCAGGCAAAACAGTTTCCGATTTCAGAAGATACCGCACCTGCCTATGAGATGACAGCATTTCGGCGGATTGTTCGTCCTGACTTAGAATTTAAAGGAAGAGATCGAGTAAAGATAAAATCGATGGGAAGAGATGGACTTTCGATTAATCGGGAAAATGTGGATCTGCGCTATGTGGAGCAGATTGTAGACGGTGGGCAGGTCAATGCACTTGGTTATCTAATCCTTTATGCACAGCGGAATCTATTTGACGGGAAGCGGAGTATAAGAGAAACGGTAAAAGAATTGGAACGAATTATGGAAGAAAAAGGACTTGCCGGGATTTGCGAGGGAAGTTACCTTCCCGCCAATTTAACGATGCCTCGCACACAGGAAATTTTTGCTTGTTTTAACCGGGTGCGGGGATTAAAACTATAAGAATTTAGGATTCGTTATAGTCAGGGATATAGACACCGTTTTCATCCACATAGTATCCGTCCGGGGTAAAGGAAGCAGTTAAAAGTGAACCATCCGAAGACAGATAATAGCGCTTGCCGGTTGCAGCATCCATAAACCATCCTGTTCGTATTTCTCCGGTATCGTTATCTAGATAATACCATTTTTCTGTCAGCGGATCTTGATACCATCCGGTGATTAATTCACCGGAATGGTTTGCTTCATTGAGATAGTACCAGCTAGTCCCCAGATTAAGCCAGCCCTCTGCTAAATAGCCAGTTGGAAGAAAATAGTACCATTCTTCGTCTATTTTGAGCCAAGTGTCAGAAGGGTATGTCTGATCTTCATATAAAAAGTATTTGCCGTAGTCGTCTGAAAACCAGTTTCCCTGTACCGGATCGGAGCGGTTATCAGATCGATCCAGTTCAATTTGTGTACGCAGTTTATCGAGAGCTTCCTGTGCTTTTTGTTCTTTTAGAGCAATGTATTCTTCATAGCATATATTAAGAGCATGAATTTCACTGGCAGCTTCTACTCCTACATAACGAAAATGCCATGGTTCAAATGTAATCATAGTAAGTTCTGTTTTTTCTTTTGGATAGCGCAGAATAAAGCCATATTCATGTGCATGTTCTTTTAGCCATTGTGCTTCTTTGGTATTGGCAAAATTGCTGTTTAACTGCTGATAATAAGTGGCAACAATATCCAGTGCCATACCAGTATGATGTTCGCTGCTGCCGGGAAGGGCAATCGAACGTTCGGTTAATTCCTTTGCTTTTTCGGCGGAATATCCTTTGGCACGATAATCACGGATATGGCTGTCATAGATTTGTGTCTGTCTTGCATAAGAGCGATAGGCAGAACAGATTAAAAAGCGGCATCCATCCTTTTTTCCTGCATTTAGCATAGCAAGAAGCGGTTCATAGATTCTCTCGTCTACTGTCATAGAGTAGCCGGGAATTGTTTTTTGTGTAAAAGTATAGTTGTCTGGAAGCGGATGCGTTTTATTCACCAATATCATATTCCATTCATTTTGATAAGAAATAGCTTTTTGATAGGCTTCATAAGCAGCAAGTGTTTCCGAAGAAGCGGTGGAAAGCTGAAAAATAAGATCCTCAATTATAATCATATCAGAATCGGCAGCATTTATCTCAGAAACAATAGTTGCATCTGTATCTATAGAATCATCTAAGACCGTTGTTTCCGTTGATTCCTCAGAAAATGCAGTATTTATACTGCTTGTCAGTACAGGTACTTCCAGTAAAGAAAAAGAAAAAAGGGAAGTACTTAAAAGCGTAAAAAGGGCAGTCCTTTTTCTGTAAGAGTAAAAAAATTTTTTGTTCATAAAATTCAGCAAGGAAACCCACTGCCTTTAGGCGGTGGGAGGAATGGCGT
>CAJUGZ010000299.1 GCA_910585855.1 uncultured Lachnospiraceae bacterium
GTCCTTTGCCTGCGACTTCGGAGAACGGTTAGAAAGTCTTGGGCTTCTGTGGAAATACCTAGAATTTTTTGCATATCCTGCTTCCATGCAGGGTATGCAAAAAAAGGGGCGTGTTTAGCCCGGAGGATAGGGAAGAGGATATTTTATGATTGGTAAAATCCTTCCTTACACCAGTTTCGTTTCGGCTATCATGAGGGCGAATTGCGCCCCGGTTCGTCCGGTTGAACGAACCAAAATCAGAAGCCGTAGACTTTCTTTCCGTTTGGAGTGGAGCAAACAAAGGACAGGAGCAAACCGCCTCTGGCGTCCGGTGAAAGCCAACGCATCCTATCTTCAAAACCCAATTAAAATAATCTAACCATTGATAATATTCATAAGCTGTTCTGTTATATCAGCCATATTTACAGAAATCTGCTTACTATTTTGTGAAATCTCTACATTGGTATGAACGACATCTGATATCTTCGTAATTTCTGAAACAGCTCCTTCTACCTCTTTTGCATTTCCACGCACCATCTCCGCAATTTCTTCCACTCCGGCATTTGCTTTTTCTATATCATTTACTACATGCCGATAGGCTTCCACCGTGCGCTCAGTAATTGTCTTTCCCCCATCAATCGCTCGAATTACATTTGTAATCAGCTCATTTGTTTCCTTGGCTGCCTGTGCGCTTCTTGCTGCCAAATCTCCTACTTCTGTCGCTACCACTGCAAATCCTCTTCCCATCTCTCCTGCTCTCGCTGCTTCAATAGAAGCATTGAGTGCCAGCAGATTCGTCTGACCTGCAATCGAATTAATATCATCAATAATCTTTTCAATCTCTCTGGAAATATTGCTGATACTTTGTATAGAGTTATTGAGTTCCTGCATCTGCTGCTGCATCTGTAAAATAGTACTTACCGCCGTCTTTGTTGTATCTGTCACTTTTACAGAAGCATCTGCACTGCCCTTTAAATCCTTGACCAGTTCTCCCATCACCTGTTCTAATCCGTCTACTGCCCTTTTCTGTTCCTCTGTTCCATTATAAATAGCATCTGCACTGGATAATGTTTCTTTTGTTACACTGTCTAAATCGGAACTGGCAGATCGCACATTTTGAATCAACAACAGCGTTTTTTCCATATCTTCCTTTTGCTGCAACATAAGCTGCTCATTTTTCTGCAGACTCTGCTGGATACCGTCTACCATTTTATTGATATTATCGGAAAGTTCAACAAACTCTGGGTTTCCTTCTTCTTTTACAACAATATGAAAATCACCTTCTGCAATCTGTTTCATCGCACTGCCAATCCGATTGATTCCATTTACAATTCTATCCTCCACCGTCCTATTAATCATCAGCAGCAATACCAAAAAGATTAAAAACATGCTGACCGAAACAACAAGCGTCTGATTTGTTCTTGTCTGATAATATTCCTTTGCCGGTAAAAAAGTTCCTATCAGCATATCCTGATATTCTTCTGACACATAATATCCCTTTACTCCGTCGACCGTTACTTTCCCTTTCCCGGGATTTACTGAAAAACCAGCATCTTTTGCCAAAGTTCCAATCAACTGATGATCTGGATGTGCCAAAATTGTTCCGCTCTCTTTGTCAATCGCATAAATATAACCATTATCGCCAAAATCAATTGCGTTTAATACCACATCGATTTGCATATTGGCAATCGCTTCTTCTAAAATCTCAGGACGAATTCCGACTTGTACCAGTCCTTTTGCATCCTTTCTGGCTACCCCAACATACTGTATAATCGTTTTCTCAAATGAATTTTGCTGCGGCTCTTGTACAATCTCAATCGTCGGATCATCTACAATTACCATAAACGCCGATGACTGCTCTCCGCTTTTCATATCAAATCCAACATACTTTTCCAAACTGCTGTAGACAATAATACCATTTTCATCAATTACATGCAGTTCGTTTACCATCAGCCTTTCACAAAGTTCCTGCAGTTTGTCTATATCCTCTAAAACGGTTTGATCCAAAGCTAAAATATCTGCAAATGCACGTGTCTTTACCAGATTATTTTCACTAAGATTGTTTGTCATCTTCAATACTTCTGCTTCATTGCTTACCAGCCTTGTCTTTACCATTTCCAGTTTTTCTTCACTAGATAAAGTATTTTCTCTCTGTCCGCTAAGCGTTTGAAAAACGAAAATAAAAGTTATCGTAACCAGCAACGCAAAAATCATATAAATGAATAACCTCTTTGTAAACATTTTTTTCATAAGTTATAACCTCCATTTCTATACTGATTCGTTTTATTTTTCATATTTCAAAATAAATTTACCTTTTTTCTATTTTGCATACTTTTTTATATAATCTTTATTTTATTACAATATTAACCAAAACAGAGGTTTACTTAAAACTATTTCTTCTCTTGATCAATACGCATAGTAAGCTGTATCCTTTTCTTTGCCAAATCCACCGATATAACCTGAACATCCACAATATCTCCAACGCTCACCACTTCAAGCGGATGTTTAATAAATCGATCGGTAATTTGAGAAATATGTACCAATCCGTCCTGATGTACACCAATATCTACAAATGCTCCAAAATCAATTACATTTCGAACTGTTCCTTTTAAAATCATTCCCGGCTGCAGATCTTTCATTTCCAATACATCTGTCCGAAGAATTGGCTTTGGCATCTCATCTCTTGGATCTCGTGCCGGCTTCTCTAACTCTTTTATCAAATCTTCTAATGTAATCTCTCCTACTTCTAACTCGGCAGAAAGTTTTTGTATATCTGCTATTTTTTTTCGAATCCCTTTTAATCCTCCTTTTCTTAAATCTTCTTTTGAATATCCTAACTGCTCCATTAATTTTTCTGCCGTCTGATAACTTTCTGGATGAACGCTCGTTGCATCAAAAGGATTTTCTCCATCTGGAATCCTTAAAAATCCTGCACATTGTTCATATGCTTTTGGTCCAAGTTTTTTTACCTTTAAAAGCTGTGAACGCTTTGTAAACTTTCCCTGTTCCTCCCGATAGGCTACAATATTCTTTGCAATCGTCTTAGAAATACCAGATACATACTCTAAAAGCGAAGCAGAAGCTGTATTTAAATCTACCCCTACATGATTAACACAGTCCTCTACTACAGCATTTAATGCCTCTCCTAATTTCTTTTGATTCATATCATGCTGATATTGTCCTACTCCAATCGACTTTGGATCAATCTTTACCAGTTCGGCAAGCGGATCTTGCAAACGCCGTGCAATCGAAGCAGCGCTTCTCTGCCCTACATCAAAATTCGGAAATTCTTCCGTTGCCAGTTTACTTGCAGAGTAGACAGAAGCTCCGGCTTCATTTACAATCACATACTGCATTGGCTTTTTTAATTCCTTTAATAACTCTACAATTACCATTTCAGATTCTCTCGATGCAGTTCCGTTTCCCACTGAAATCAACGTAATTTGGTACTTCTCTATTAATTTTTTCAGAACCTCTTTTGCTTCTTTTGTCTTACTTTGAGGAGCTGTGGGATAAATAACAGTAGTATCTAATACCTTTCCTGTCGGATCTACCACCGCCAGCTTACATCCGGTACGAAATGCTGGATCCCATCCAAGCACAACCTGATTAACAATCGGTGGCTGCATCAAAAGTTGCGTTAAATTCTTTCCAAATACCTTGATTGCACTGTCTTCTGCTTTTTCTGTCAAATCATTTCGAATCTCCCGCTCAATCGCAGGCTGAATCAAGCGATAATAACTATCCTCGGCAGCAGCTTCTAATACAGGCGCTGTATATGTATTTTCCTCTTTTACAATCTGTTTTCTTAAATACTGCAAAATTCGCTCTTCCGGTGCTTCTATCTTTACAGTCAAATATTTTTCACTTTCACCTCGGTTTAAAGCCAGTACCCGATGTCCTGCCAATTTCCTTACTGGTTCTTCAAACTGATAGTACATCTCATAAACAGACTCTGCCTTTTCGTCCTTTGCCGCAGAAATTACTTTTCCCTCTTCCATTGTTACCTTTCGAATATAAGTCCGATAATCTGCTTGATCGGAAATACTCTCTGCAAGAATATCCTTTGCTCCGGCAATCGCTTCCTCTACTGTCTGTACTTCCTTTTCTTCTGACAGATATGCCTTTGCATACTCCTCTAACGGTTGATCTGCTGTCTGAAGCAAAATCAAATTGGCAAGCGGTTCTAATCCTTTCTCTTTGGCAACCGTAGCACGTGTCCTGCGCTTTGGACGATAAGGACGATATAAATCTTCCAGTGCAACCTGTGTCATAACTCCTTCAATCTGCTGCCTAAGTTCTTCTGTCAGTTTCCCCTGCTCCTCAATCGTTGCAAGTACCTGCTGCTTTTTTTCCTCTAAATTTCTAAGATAAGTCAATCGCTCCCCAAGTGTACGAAGCTGTTCGTCATTTAAAGAACCGGTTGCCTCTTTCCGATATCTGGCAATAAACGGAATCGTATTTCCTTCATCAATCAGCCGAATTGCCGCTTCCACTTGATTTTCTTTTACTCCTAATTCCTGTGTTATTACTTTAAAAATATCCATACTTTAAATATTCCTCACTTTTCTTAGACTATTCCGTATAGCCTGCTTTTTTACATACTCTAAAATCATAACACATATTTCTATAAAAAACCACTCAAATTAGTAACAGTTCAGATAACCCCGAACTGTTATTCAAATTATACACAAATTTTCCCACTCTATCAAGTATTCATTGTACTCTTCAATAAGTCTTTTGGGGGACGCTAGATTCGAAAACGGTGGACGGCCTGCTGTTCCGGTTTCCAAAAAGTAAGAAGTTCTAAGACTTCTGCATTTTTATGCATCCAACCGGACAGACCGGAGCGCAATTCGCCTGCATAGCAGCCAAAACAAAACGGGCGTTCCAAATGATACTGCCTGCCACAAAACAATCGCTTTTCTATACGATGCAGGCTAAACACGCTCCTTTTTTTTCACACCCTGCATGGAAGCAGGATGTGAAAAAAATCTTAGATTGTGGAGCAGAAGTCAAGAACTTCTAACTTTTCTCCAAAGTCACTGCAGGCGGTCCACC
>CAJUGZ010000300.1 GCA_910585855.1 uncultured Lachnospiraceae bacterium
TCGCTTAGCATTTCCTATTTTCATAGCGGACACATAAGGCACTAAAATACAGCAATACCGTGTCTAAGTGCCGACGGGAAATGATGACCCTCTGTAGACCTCCCTTTGGATTCTGGCTGTACACTTCAACCAGAAAAATAATGTGGCAGCGAATAGGTAATTGCCAGTATTTGCAATTTCTATTCAGATTTTGGTATTAAAATTTAAAACGGAGACGGTGGGATTCGAACCCACGTGCCCAAAATGGACAACTTGATTTCGAGTCAAGCTCGTTACGGCCTCTTCGATACATCTCCCTGCTTGATATGACTACCTACCTATTATAGGATGAAAAAAGTGATTCGTCAATATCATAATTTAAATATTTTTGCATATGATGTAAAAAAACTGCAGACTGCTTTTTTTGAGGGCTTGAAGGAGAAAGGGCAGGCGGGAGAATAGATATGTTGAAATTTATTATAATTATGATGGAACGATATGGTTATATTGGAATTTTGTTGTTGATTTTTTTAGAAAATATTTTTCCTCCGATACCATCAGAAATTATTCTTCCGTTTTCAGGATTTATGACTACAAAAACCCGTTTAGGGGCAGTTGGGGTGATTGCAGCCGCTACAATTGGTTCTGTATTGGGGGCTTTGGTATTGTATTTGGCAGGGAGTCTGCTTCGTTCAGAGCGGTTAGAGAAGGTTGTCAATGGAAAAGTCGGGAAAATGCTGCATTTTAATATGGATCATATAAAAAAAGCAGAGCAGGGATTTGAGAAGTATGGGAAATGGTCGGTTTTGTTTTTAAGGTGTGTTCCAATAGTAAGAAGTTTGGTATCAATTCCAGCAGGTATGGTGGGAATGGATATGCCGCAGTTTTTTCTGTTTACAACTGTCGGAAGTTTGATATGGAACATTTTATTGGTATCATTAGGAGCTGGTTTAGGAGAGTCTTGGGAACTGGTTTCTTATTACATAGCAATGTATGCAGATTTGGTAAAAGTCGTTGTTGTCACGATAGCAACCATAATATTAACATGGAAAGGCTGGGAATATCATAAAAAAAGTAAAATTTCCAGTGAAAAAACAGAAAGTTGACTAAAAAACTTCCTTGTTGAGCTGGCAGCCAAATATTTTTATATTAATAGTTACAGTAAATTTTTTCAGATAAGGCACTTCTTGATGGGAATACATAGCCAAAATTGGAAGGATGGTCTGCGCAGGGTCATCATTTCCCGTCGGCACTTAGACACGGTGTTGCTGTATTTTAGTGCCTTATGTGTCCGCTATGAAAATAGGAAATGCTAAGCGAAAGCGGGCTCGGAGCGGACTTTCCTTCCGATTTTAGCGTCCTCCCCGTCCTCCTCCCGAAAACTATAAATGCTAATTTTGCTCTTTTACAGAATCTCTAATGGCTTTAGGGGAAACACCATGTACCTTTTTAAAGGCACGCCGGAAGGAGTTTGCATTGTTGTATCCTACCTCCAGATAGAGATTACTTACAGGAATAGAGGTAGTCTGCAGCAGGGTAAGTGCCTGATCCATACGAAGTTTTTCTAGGTATTCTGAAAAGTTAGTTTTGGTTTCTGCTTTAAAAAGGTAAGAAAAGTAGCTTTCTGAAATTCCGAATTGATCGGAAATTTTGTTTAGGCAGAGGGAGGAATCTACATAGTTATTTTTTATATATTCCTGTATGGTTCGAATGAGTTGGTTGCCTTCCTGTTGTTTTGGTTTATAAAAGGAAGTCATCCAAAGTGTGGTATTCGAAAGGGTGGAATAGTCTAAGTCTGAGTTCTCTAAAACAGCGTCTATTTGTTCTAATAAGTGTTCATGTTCTGAAGAAGTTACAATATCAGAGGTAACCGAAAAACGAATTTTCAATAAGGTATTTCGAATATCGGAAAGCAGAAGCTGCTTCATAAGCGGAGATAATCTGCGTTCGGAAAAGTTTTCATATTCGATTAGGTGCAGAAATTCCTGTACCTGTTTTTCATTTCCTGAAGTGATAAATTCGGTTAGTTTTTGTGCAAATTCGAGTGGATAATAGTAACCATTCCAAGATTTGTCTAGTTTTTTATAAGGCTGAAACGGTGTTTTGCTGGTGGCGTGGGACACTGCCTGCATTGCTTGTTGATAGGATTTCCAAATATGAGTCAGATCTTTATTTCGGTTTCCCATACCGCAGAACAGATAAAAAGGATAATTTTTTATAATTTTTTCCTGAAGGGTAAGAAATTGTCCTGCATGTAGTGCCATAGCATCTTCTAAAGACAAGGATTCATCATCTGCTATTAAAAGAGCGAAAGAATTGGATGCTGCATCATGAATTAGGATATCTTGTCCGAAGGCTTCTCGAAATTCTTGTAAAAGGGTATAGTAATAGTCTGTCTGTAATATATCAGAAGAAACATCTTCTGAATCGGAATGATTGACATAATATGCTGTAATATAAAGCACACAAAAATTATGATCCTGCGTGCAAATATTTAGATAGTCTGAAATATAGTGTAATTCGTTCATATTGTGAATCTGTCCGGTAATCAGACGGGTGATATAGGATTGGTAAATAATTTGTTTTTGAGCAAAGAGTGTCTGCTGCAAAGAGGAATGTTCTTTTAAAGTATCCTCTAATTGTGTGCGAACTTTAATAAAGGGGACAAGGCTTTGTCTGGATAAGATAAGAATAACCAAAAAGCTCATAATACAAGCCCCTAATGTAATAAAAGAATAAATTTTATGGTAGGAAAGCAGGGACTGGAATACCATTTCTTCCGGTTGGAGCAGATAGTAAGTCCATCCATTAAAAGAAGAAGTAATGGAAGTAATCAGCATGGTTTCTTTTCCAAGTGCAACACGGGAGAAATAGGGGTGTTCACTGGTAGAAGTGATTGCAGCCTGAATTTCTTCCTGAGGCAAAGGGGGGGTTTGTGCATCTGTAATAAAAAAGGATGGGTTTTGTTCTTTATCTACGGCATAGAGAAATCCCTTTTCAAAAAGAGGCAGGTCGTTAAACAGATCATGTAATTTATTTCCATCAATTTCAAAGCAGATCTTACCTGTAATATTTTTCTGAATCGAATACTTTCCAATTGGAACCAGATACAGATAAGGAGAAGAAGAATAGGGGGAGAAGTTCTGCATATTGTAAAACGAAAAACAGAAGTTATCATCGTTTAAGACAGACAGCCATTCTTCATAGTATTGTGTATCATAGCGTTTATTCAGACGGTAGTATAAATCTGTTTTATTAAAATAAGTGGAAGAAAGTACATAATCTGTATTTGGCAGATAGAGGTAGTAGTCACTGATTGGAAGGATGGATTCACTTGGTACAAAGGAGGTTAAATATTTCATACTTTCTTTTGCAGACAGATAAAAAAGGCTGTCATTCGTATCCATTTTTTCCAATTTTAAGATATTGGAATTGTCCGCAATCTGTATGCATAGGGTTTCCATAGAACGCAAAGCATTGTCCATATTGCTGACAGATTGGGATAAAATAATATAACTTTGTTTAAAAAGATTGGATTTGGCATCGTCAATTCCCAGTTTATACATATAAAGCCCCATTATCAATATAATAATTACTAATACACTGTAGGAAGTAATATATTTAATTAAAAATTTTCGGTCATTAAATAAATTTGTTCGATTCATATAGTAATCTCCTGAATTTATTGTGAATTATTTCCATATATTATAAAAGCAATGGTTAAATTATACCAAGAAAAGAAAAAATAAGCAAGTGATTTGGGTATGAAAGTGCTTTCAAAACGTGCAAAATTTTGGATTTTTCTCCTCTTTTTGGATAAAAGTGTAGAAAAATACCCGATAAAAGCACACTTTTTTGCTGGACTGTTGAAATTTATAAAAAAAGTAAAAATTGCATCTTGTGTAAATTGCCTAATATGTGGTACACTATTCTTGTCGAAGGTGATAGAAATCACAAAGCGGCAAAGGGCAATGGATTTCATAAGCAGGAGGTGTAAGGGCTTCCAATTATGAAACTGTAAGGAATGGGCTGGCTGTACAGGATTTTATTTTTGTACAGGCACATATTTAAAGGAGGATTTGTTTTATGAGAAAAACAAAAAAGAAAGTTGTTTCCATAGCATTATGCTGTGCAATGCTTGCCAGTATGACAGCTTGTGGCGGCAATAACGATTCAAACCCAACAACAGCAGGAACAACTCCGGCAAGTACTACTACTACTGCAGCAAACAGTAACGGCAGTTCTTCTACAGAAACGACAACTGCAGCAGAAGCAAATAATACTTCTAATATTGTAAAACCGGAATCTCTTCGAATTGTACATGATGGTACTATCTTGACAGAAGGCTTAGCTGAATTTGGAAAACAAGTCAGTGAATTAGTTGGTGTAAATTATGTTTTGGATCAGCAGGATCACAGTGCTTATGCTGACGCAGTAGGTCGTGTGTTTGCTTCTGGTGACTGGCCGGATATTATTCTTCTGCCGGCAGGTCTGTATGCTACTTATGCGACAACTGGTGCATTGTGGGATATGACCGACATGTATGAACAGTGGAAGACAGAATTAGGTGATCGTTTGGTTTCCAATGTAAATGATGGTTTGAAAATCAATGGAAGATTATATGGTTTTGCTCCTACCCGTGGAAACGGATGTATTACTTATGTAAAACAGGCTTGGTTAGATGCAGTAGGAATTCAGGCTCCTACAAATTGGGATGAATACTACAATATGTTAAAGCTGTTTACAGAGAATGACCCAGACGGTGACGGAACGAATGATACTTATGGTGTCAATGCAGCCGGAATTATCGGTGGAGAAGCTCCATATACTAACTTCTTGCCAGAATTCTATCAGCAGGCATATCCAGACTTTATACAGGATGAAAACGGTGTATGGTATGATGGATTTAATACAGATGAGATGACGGCTGCTTTGGAAAGACTGCAGAGTGCTTATCAGGCAAAATATTTAGATCCAGAATCTTTAACCGATGGTACAAAGGATGTACGTAATAAGTTCTATGATGATAAGTTTGGTGCATTTACTTATTGGGCAGGTA
>CAJUGZ010000301.1 GCA_910585855.1 uncultured Lachnospiraceae bacterium
ATCCTGCTTCCATGCAGGGTATGCAAAAAAAGGGGCGTGTTTAGCCCGGATGATAAAAAAGCGATGCTCTTGTGGCTGGTAAAATCTTTCCTTACACCAGTTACGTTTCGGTTGTTATGAGGGCGAATTGCGCCCCGGTTCGTTCGGTTGGATGAACCGAAATCAGAAGCCATAGACTTTCTTACCGTTTGGAGCGGAGCAGGCAAAGAACAGGAGCAAACCGCCTCTGGCGTCCGGTGAAAGCCAATTCTTTCTGGCAGCGTCCTATCCTATCTCCAAAAGTTGAATGAAAGATAGAAACAGGATAAAGTCAGAATGGCAAAAAAATTGCTTTGAAACTATCATGGAAATGGGGCATTTTATAAAAATTTTACTTTATAAGTTTATTTTGAATTTTTGCAGCCTAATATTGACAAATCTTCCAAAATCACATAGAATATAAAGCGGTTTTGTATAAAAGTGAAAGTTTTTAATATATGGACTTGCAAAATAAGCGTGATAAGTGGAGGAATAAGATGAAAGCATATAGAGATATGACAAGGGGAGAATTGGTGGAATTAAAGGAGGTGCTAGAACAGCAGTATAAGGAAAAAATGGCTCTTGGGCTGAAATTGGATATGTCTAGAGGGAAGCCGAGTGTGGCACAGCTTGACAGTATTATGGGAATGATGGATTTATTGGACAGCCGATCGGACTATAGGACAGAAGAAGGGTTTGACAGCAGAAATTATGGCGCAATGGATGGTATTTTTGAAGCGAAGAAGCTGATGGCGGAGATTATGGGGACAACGCCGGAACATGTAGTAGTTTATGGAAATTCGAGTTTAAGTATTATGTATGATTCGATTTCTCGCTGTTATACGCATGGAGTGATGGAAGGGGATATTCCTTGGTGTAAGTTGGAACGGGTAAAATGGCTCTGCCCTGTGCCGGGGTATGATCGGCATTTTGCAATTACAGAACGGTTTGGTATGGAGATGATTTTAGTTCCTATGAAGGAAGACGGACCGGATATGGATTTGATTGAACGACTTGTGGCAGAAGATGACAGTATCAAGGGAATTTGGTGTGTGCCAAAGTATTCGAATCCACAGGGAATCAGTTATTCGGATCAGACAGTAAAAAGAATGGCAGCTTTAAAGCCGAAAGCAAAAGATTTTCGGATATATTGGGATAATGCCTATGCTGTGCATCATCTTTATCCTGATGCTCCGGTTGAAATTTTAGATATTTTATCGGAGTGCGAAAAGGCAGGAAACCCGGATTTAGTCTATGAATTTGCCTCTACTTCAAAGATTAGTTTTTCAGGGGCTGGTATTGCAGCAATGGCGGCTTCACCGGCAAATTTAAAAGAAATCCGAGATCAGCTTCGTATTATGACGATAGGATATGATAAAATTAATCAGTTAAGGCATGTGCGCTATTTTAAGGACTTAAAAGGGGTACAGGAGCAGATGGAAAGACATGCAGAACTGATTCGACCAAAATTTGAGGCAGTTTTAGAGATTTTAGAGAGGGAATTAGGGGAGTTGGGAATTGGTTTTTGGAAGAAACCTTTTGGGGGGTATTTTATTAGTTTTGAAGCAATGGAGGGCTGCGCTAAGGCGATAGTAAAGCGGTGCAAAGATGCAGGTGTTATAATGACGGATGCCGGAGCGACTTATCCATATGGAAAAGATCCGAAAGATACAAATATTCGTATTGCACCGACGTTTCCAACATTAGAAGAAATACAGAAAGCGGCGGAATTATTTGTGCTTTGCGTGAAATTGGTAAGTGTGGAAAAACTGTTAGAACAAAAATAGATGTTAGAAACCGTTTGTTGGAGATAAAAAGACAGGCGGTTTTTCTGTTAAAATAAGAGGGAGTAAAAAGATGTTGGGGAGGGGAGGCTGAAAGCGGAAGGAAGGTCTATTCCGGGCTCGCTATGAAAATAGGAAATGTTAAGTGCAAGCGGGCTCAGAGCAGATTTTCCTTCAGGTTTTGGCGTTCTCTTTCTAAGAAAACCTAAATTTTTATTATATCAAATTGCAATTAGATTTTGTGTGAAATAGAAGATAGATTGTTTTTAGATTTTATGTTAGAATAAAAAGAAAAAGGAGAACATATATGAAACAGATAGCTTGGATTGGTATGGGAAATATGGCTACTGCTATGTTAAAGGGAGTGGAAACTGTTTTTAAAAAGGAGGATATGATTTTTTCGAGGAAGGATGCGGCAAAGAGAGCAGCGTTTGCAAAGGAGATGGGGATAGAAGCGGCGGTGGATAATTTTTCTTGTGCGAAAGCGGCAAAGTATGTGATTTTGGCAGTAAAGCCGCAGTTTTTTCCAGAAGTGTTAGAGGAGATTCGTCCGGCAATTACTTCAGAACATATTGTGATTTCTATTGCTGCCGGAGTCGATCGAGAAACGATTAGGAAGGGGCTTGGTGGTCAGGCTAGGGTTGTGCGTGCTATGCCGAATACGCCGGCACTTTTAGGAGAAGGGATGACGGGAATTTGCTATCAGGAGGAAGAGTTTTCTTTGGAAGAGGTGCAGAGAATAGAGGCAATCTTTTTTTCGTTTGGGCGTGTGAAAAAGGTAGAAGAATCTCTGATGAATACGGTTATTTGTATTAGTGGAAGTGCACCGGCTTATGTTTATTTGTTTATTGAAGCGTTGGCAGACAGCGGGGTGAAATATGGGCTTTCTAGAGAAACTGCTTATGAGATGGCAGCGCAGACTGTACTGGGGGCGGCAAAGATGGTACTGGAAACAAAAGAGCATCCCGGTGTATTAAAAGATCGGGTATGTTCACCCGGCGGAACAACGATTGCTGGAGTGGCAGCATGTGAGGAATATGGTCTTCGCAATGCAGTATTAAAGGCATCGGATGCTTGCTATGAAAAGGCGAATCAGTTAAAATAAAGAACAGAGATTTGGTTGGAAATAAAAAATGGAAACAGAAAATATAGGAAAGAAGGTAGAAGATGAAGCAAAAACGATTACAGCGAGAGTTGATCTATCAGGGAAAAATTATTGGAGTTTATCAGGATACCATTGAACTTCCAGACGGAAACGTGGTGAAGTATGATTTTATTAAACACAATGGAGCCGCAGCCGTTGTTCCGGTGACAAAAGAGGGAAAAATTCTTATGGTACGGCAGGATCGCAATGCCGTAAATCGGGAAACATTAGAAATTCCAGCGGGAAAGAGGGACGGTTCAGAAGACCCGGCAGAGTGTGTGCGGCGGGAGTTAGAAGAAGAAACTGGATATTCTTGTAAGAAGTTAGAGCATTTGATTACATTGGACAGTTGGGTAGCCTTTTGTGACGAACAAATTGATGTCTATGTGGCAACGGATTTGGTTTTATCAAAACAGCATTTAGACGAAGACGAATTTATTGATGTTGAAGAGTGGGAGTTAGAGGAGTTAGAAAAGTTGATTTTTTCCGGAAAAATACGAGATGCCAAGACGATTGCAGGGCTGATGTCTTATAAAGCAAAATATCTTTAGTCCGATAGCTTTTACAAAATAGCAGGAATAGATGCGTACAAGCCGGCATATATCCTAGTAAAAGAAAAAGGACGGTTTTTTTATGGAGGCAGTGGAGAAAAGAAAACGGATTACTTATTCTGTATTACAGAGCAGTGACGGAATTTGTGCAGCATTGTTTTTAGCCGGGATTTTACTAGGAACATTTATTTTTAATTTTTTTGGAGGACGCTATGCGGAACAGTTTTTTGTTGCGATGAATTTATCACAGGCGGGTTATCAGCAGGTAAAGATTTCTCACAGCAGGCTGATAGGGTATATTTTAGAAAAAAGAGGAAAACGATTTGCACTTTTATGGTTTTGTGAAATGACACGCTTTCAGAGGCAGGTACGCTATGGATTTTCGCTTTATTATGGACTATCTGCAGGAGTTTTGCAGTCGGCTTTATGTCACCAAAGAGGAATTTTTGGTATTTTAGAGTTCTTTTTGCTGTTATTTCCTCATTACTTTATCTATGCATTAGATTGGAAGGGGATGCAGGGGTTTATGGGAGAAAGAAAACGGGCTGGTTTAACTCTTAAAATTTTGCTGGTATTTTTCATTGGAGTAATATTAGAAGCCTGTGTTAATACGGCAATTTTACAAAAGTATTATGAATTAATTAGTTCTGTCCGATAATGAAAATAAGAAAATAAGAAAACGGCAGGTAGGATATATGGAAAAAGAAATAGAACAGTTCTCTGTGTATTTATTACAGGAAAGACATGCTTCTTTCAATACAGAATCTTCTTATCGGAGAGATTTAAAAAAGCTGCAGGAGTATCTGAAAAAACAGGATATTCAAAAGGTAGAGGAAGTGACGGAAACTTGGTTAAATTCCTATGTGCTTTATTTGGAACGAAGTCAGAGCGCAGCTTCTTCTATTTCAAGAAATATTGCATCAATGAAATCATTTTTTCAATATTTATATCGAATAAAAATGATACAAACTGATCCCTCTTGGAATTTAAAAGCTCCAAAAGTAGAGCGAAAACTGCCGGAAATACTGACTGTAGAGGAAATCAATCGTTTGCTGGATCAGCCATCAAAAAAGCAGGCAAAAGGAATTCGTGACAGAGCAATGATGGAACTTTTATATGCGACCGGGATTCGGGTTTCAGAATTAATCGGGCTTACTATAACAGATGTAAATATGCAGCTTGGTTTTTGTGTACTGCAGCAGGGAGAGAAAGAGCGGATTGTATCATTTCAGAGAAAAACAAAAGAGGATTTAGAGAAGTATCTGAAAACAGCAAGAAGAGAGCTTTTAAAAGGGAAGGAATCCATATATTTTTTTGTAAATTGTTCTGGAAATGCTATGAGTCGGCAGGGATTTTGGAAATTGATGAAGCAATACGGGGTTTGGGCAGGTATTCAAAAAGAAATTACACCACATACGCTGCGTCATTCTTTTGCTGCTCATTTGATTGAAAATGGGGCTGATATTCATATGGTACAGCAGATTATGGGACATTCTGATGTGCAGATTACACAGATGTATCG
>CAJUGZ010000302.1 GCA_910585855.1 uncultured Lachnospiraceae bacterium
TAAACACGCCCCTTTTTTTGCACACCCTGCATGAAAGCAGGATGTGCAAAAAATCTTAGATCTCGACAGAAGTCTAAGAACTTCTAACTTTTTTCCAAAGTCACTGCAGGCTGCCCACCGTTCCAGAATTTAGCTGTTTTTTGACCCGAAACAAAAAAATAAAGCAAGAGGATGTTATTTTTTATCTCTACGCCAGCCAGTTTACAGCGAGAGGCGGTTTGCTTGTTTCCTCTGCTTGTGACTTCGGAGAATGGTTAGAAAGTCTTAGGCTTCTGCAGAAATACCTAGAATTTTTTGCACATCCTGCTTCCATGCAGGGTGTGCAAAAAAAGGGGCGTGTTTAGCCCGTATGTTAAGAAATGCTGCACCTTTTGACTGGTAGAATCCTTCCTTACACCAGTCACGTTTGGTCTGGTGATACGGGCGAATTGCGCCCCGGTTCGTCCGGCTGGATGCACGTAAATACAGAAGCCTTAGACTTTCTTACCATTTGGAGCGGAGCAAGCAGAGGAAACAAGCAAACCGCCTCTTGCGTCCGCACGCCCCGCCCGCACGCCCAACTCTTCTATTATTAGTCCGCTTCTCCAAAAGGCAACTTTCCATGACACTGCTTATATTTCAGCCCGCTTCCACAAGGGCAGAGATCATTCGGATAAGTTTTCTTTACCTCCCGCTTAACAGGTGCTTTTACTGAAGTATCGTCTTTATTTGTACCAGTTACTTTAGCAACCTGCTCTCTCTCTACTTTCTGCTCTAACCGCACATGCATCAAAAGCCGTACCGTATCTTCCTGAATAGCATCTGTCATACTTTCAAACATATCATATCCGCTCATCTTATACTCTACTAACGGATCTCTCTGTCCATATGCCTGTAGCCCGATTCCCTGACGAAGCTGATCCATATCATCAATATGATCCATCCATCGGCGGTCAATCACTTTCAATAAAATTACCCGCTCTAACTCTCGAATCTGCTCAGTAGGAAACTCTGCTTCTTTTGCTTCATACAACTGAATTGCCTCTTCTTTTAACCGCTGCTTTAACTCCTGTTTTTTCATTCCTTTTACTGCATCTTTCGTTACAATCTGCACCGGAATAATCGGTACTAAAGCAGTATCTAATTCTTCTAAATCCCATTCCTCTGCAGGCTGATCGTCTGAAATACATCCATCTATTGTATTTTCTACAATCTCTGTGATCATCTTGCAGATTACATCCCGCATACTCTCTCCGTTCAATACTTTACGGCGTTCTTCATATACAGCCTCTCTCTGCTCATTCATGACCTGATCATATTCTAATACATTTTTTCGTATCCCAAAATTATTTCCTTCTATCTTCTGCTGTGCTTTTTCAATCGCACTGGTCAGCATCTTATGCTCAATCTGCTCATTTTCCGGCACACCTAATGTATTAAATACACTCATCAGCCGTTCCGAACCGAACAAACGCATAATATCGTCCTCCAAAGAAATATAAAAACGGGATTCTCCCGGATCACCCTGACGCCCGGAACGCCCTCGAAGCTGATTGTCGATTCGTCTGGATTCATGACGTTCTGTACCAATAATCATCAATCCGCCCGCTGCCTTTGCCTGCTCGTCCAACTTAATATCCGTACCACGTCCTGCCATATTGGTTGCAATAGTAACTGCTCCATGCTGCCCTGCCAATGCAACAATTTCTGCTTCCTTTTCATGCCATTTTGCATTTAATACCTGATGCTTAATTCCCTTTTTCTGAAGCATACGGCTTAATTCTTCGGAAGCTTCAATGGTAATCGTACCGACCAAAACCGGCTGTCCGTTTGCATGTGCTTCTTCTACTGCTGCTACAATCGCCCGAAGTTTTTCTTTTCTTGTCTTATATACGGCATCCTGGTGATCGATTCGCTGAATTGGTCTATTGGTCGGAATTACAATTACATCCATTCCATAGATATCACGAAACTCCTTTTCTTCTGTCAATGCCGTACCAGTCATTCCACACTTTTTATCAAAACGGTTAAAGAAATTTTGAAAGGTAATTGTTGCCAATGTCTTACTCTCTCTCTTTACCTTTACATGCTCTTTTGCCTCAATCGCCTGATGCAGTCCATCTGAATAGCGTCTTCCCGGCATAATACGACCTGTAAATTCATCTACAATTAAAACTTCATCATCCTTTACCACATAATCCTTATCTCTTGCCATTAAATTATGTGCTCTTAAAGCCAAAATAATATTGTGCTGAATCTCTAAATTTTCTGGATCGGCAAGGTTTTCAATATGAAAAAAGCGTTCTACTTTTTCTACACCTTCTGCTGTCAAAACCACGTTTTTATCCTTTTCATTTACGATAAAATCGCCGGATTCCTCCATCTCTTCACCCATAATTGCCGCCATCTTTGTCAGTTCCGTACCTTCTCCTCTCTGAAGCTGACGTGCCAATACATCACATGCCTCATAGAGTTTTGTAGACTTTCCGCTCTGCCCGGAGATAATCAGCGGCGTTCTTGCTTCATCAATCAAAACCGAGTCTACCTCGTCCACAATCGCAAAATGCAGACTTCTCAGCACCAACTGTTCCTTATAAATCACCATATTATCTCTTAAATAATCAAATCCCAATTCATTATTTGTCACATACGTAATATCACAGTTATAAGCCGCTCTTCGCTCGTCATTATTCATTCCGTTTAATACTACGCCGACTGTCAGCCCTAAAAAGCGATGCACCTGTCCCATCCACTCTGCATCACGCTTTGCAAGATAATCATTTACCGTTACTACATGAACACCTTTTCCCTCCAATGCATTCAAATAAGCCGGCAAAAGACAAGTCTGCGTCTTTCCTTCCCCGGTTTTCATCTCTGCGATACGCCCCTGATGAAGCACAATACCACCGATTAACTGCACACGATAATGTTCCTGATTTAAAACCCTTCTGGTTGCCTCACGCACTACAGCATAGGCTTCCGGCATAATCGAATCAAGAGATTCCCCCTCTGCAACACGTTTTTGAAATTCTGCTGTTTTCCCCTTTAACTCTTCATCAGAACGTGCCATCATCTCTTCACGCAATGCTTCAATCTTTTTCACAATCGGATCAATCAGTTTTATTTCTCTTTCACTGTGTGTCCCAAATAGCTTTTCTACTATGTTCATATTTACGCTCCTACAATATTTCATACAATCTGCAAACCTGTTTGTATATCGCCTGTTTTCACCTTTTTTTATTGCAAACAGGATCGTCTGTATCTGCAAGGATACAGTAATAGATACACCTTGATTATTGTAACACTTTGAATCAGGAAATGCAAGAAAAAATGCATGAAGCATTTCCTCACAGCGGACACATATGGCACGAAGCTAGTTTTACCAGCCTCAAAATAAAAAATTGCCATATCAGAAAACTTCTTCTTTTCTCCGATACAACAACTCCCATTTCCCAATTATTTTAAAGAAAATAAACATTCAAAACTGCTGCTACAATCCAGCTAGTAATGTTATCCAAAACAACTAAGTTTTCTGTCTGGAGCGCATAGCTGGAATCCAAAGGGAGGTCTGTGAAGGGTCATCATTTCCCGTCGGCACTTAGGCACTGTACTTAAGTGCCTTAGTGTCCGCTACGAGGAAATGCTAAGCGAGAGCGGGCTCGGAGCAGATCTCCCTTTGGATTCCAGCGTCCCCCCAGCCAAAAAAACCTCCCCCTCTTAATCAAGTTCCGGTTCAATCAAACCATACGTATTTCCTTTTCTTTTATAAACCACATTGACTTCATTCGTTTCGGAATTATTAAATACATAAAAATTATGCCCCAACAATTCCATCTGAATACAAGCTTCCTCCGAATCCATAGGCTTAATCCCAAATTTCTTGGTTCGAACAATTTTAATTGTATCGTCTTCGTCAAACTCCTTGTCCAAATACTCCGGTGTAAATGCCTCTGCATTTTGTTTCTTATCAATAATTTTATTCTTATATTTCTTTAACTGACGCTCAATAATCTCTTCTACCAAATCAATCGATACATACATATCACTGCTTACCTGCTCGGCACGAATAATATTTCCTTTTACAGGTATTGTTACTTCAATCTTCTGTCTATCCTTTTCCACACTTAATGTTACATGAATTTCTGTAGCTGCATTAAAAAATCTCTCTAACTTACCAAGTTTTTCCTGAACGGCTGACTTTAATCCCTCTGTGACCTCAAGATTTCTTCCAACGATGATAAAACGCATAAATCCAACTCCTTTTCTATCGGTTTTAAAAGAGCAGCCATACTCCCTGCTGTCTTTTTGATATGAGGAGATTGTATCATATTTATCAAATTTTTTCAAGTATTGATCCTAATTGTCTGTACATTTTTTACAAAATTTTCATTTATTCAAAACCTATACATCTAAAATTTGTCAAGCAATTTTTTCCAAAATTCTTATTTTTTCTGAATTTCACAAAACACATGTTCCGGCTTTACAAAAATTATCAACAAACAGAAATTGTTGATAATGTTGATAACTCGGTGGATAACTCTATTTTCTTATAAAATAATTGTTGATAACTCACCCAATCAACAAAAAAGAAAGTTTTTCTATTCTTATTTTTTCTTCCTTACTTCTCTTTTTTGTGCATTTTGCTAAATCCTCTATATTTGGTCAGCAACCCGTTCTATTTTGTTACCTATTTCCATGATAATTTCAAAGTGAGGATAGAATACTGCCGGAAAGGATGGGCTTTCACCGGACGCAAGAGGCGGTTTGCTCCTGTCTTTTGCCTGCTCCGCTCCAAACGGTAAGAAAGTCTAAGGCTTCTGATTTATGTTTATCCAACCGGACGAACCGGGGCGCAATTCGCCCTTATAACAGCCAAAACGAAACTGGTGTAAGGAAGGATTTTACCAGCCATAAAACAACCTCTTCCCTATCATCCGGGCTAAACACGCCCCTTTTTTTGCATACCCTGCATAAAAGCAGGATATGC
>CAJUGZ010000303.1 GCA_910585855.1 uncultured Lachnospiraceae bacterium
ATGCAGGGTGTGAAAAAAAAGGGGCGTGTTTAGCCCGGATGATAGGAAAGAGGCTATCTTACGGCTGACAATATCCTTCCTTACACCCATTACGTTTCGGCTAAAATGAGGGCGAATTGCGCCCCGGTCTGTCCGGCTGAGGAAAGGAAAAGGCAGAAGTCTTAGAACTTCTTGCTTTTTGGAAGCCGGAACAGCAGGCTGCCCGCCGTTTTCGAATCTGGCGTCCCCCTCCATCAAATAAAACAGAGCTAAAAGCTATGTCCTCCTCCTCCGCCAGAACTATGCCCTCCACCAGAACTATGACCTCCGCCGCCAGAACTGCGTCCGCCCGATCCAGAATTCGACTGAACCGGACTATATCGCTTTGTTTCTCTTAAAAACTGCACTTTCGGATGATTTAACTTATACTGCATCGGAATCCCAGTCAATGTTTCTCTTCTGGAAGGCTTTTTACTTTTTGAATAGGTCATTACAATAAAGTAGTTGATCAAAAAAGCCAACACAAAAGCCAGACAAAGGTTACAGATATATTTCATTGGCTGTGCAATCTTTTCCCCTCTTAAAAGCGTAATTATCTGATGAAATGCCTCACTGGCACAGAGATAATAATTCTGTTTTGAAGCATAGGAATAAACATTATCCGTTATAATATCTGCATAGCTTTTTGTAATTGTCCGATAAATTCTTCCATTGCTGTGAATCCAAATCTTTCGGTAATCCATATCAATTAAAAATACCGTTGCACTGTCTTCTTGAAAATGTTCCTGATAATAACTTCTGGCAAATTTTTCTGCAGAAGAAGTCGGATTCTGTTCGATTGTTACAAATGCAGCACTTCCATAATTCGTAATCTCCTGCATTTCCTCTGCTAACTGTGCTTCTTCGCTTTCAGAAAGTAAATCTGCTCTATCTTCTATCCAAATCTGATAGCCCGTATCTGGATTGGTATATACTTCTGATGCATAGATTATCCTATTTCCCCTGCAAAACAGCAATAATCCTAAAATAATTTCGGTTATCCAAAATAGATTGTGTGTGCGTTTCTTTTTATCAGGCACGGTCATCACCTCCCTGTTTATCAAACTGCGGCAGTCTGTGTGTAGAAAGCAGATTATATGCCTGAATGATTGATATCATAGTAAAGCAAATTAAAAAAAAGGATAGGATTGCACCTCCGTAATAATAAAGATCCGATACTGGACGAATCAGCAGCAGCAATGCACTGATTCCGATTGCGGACAGTGCCCCGATATATCCGACTATTTTGGGTTTATCTGAATTGGTATGCGGCACAGACTTTTGATGATTTGCCCAATTTCGTCCTTTATCCTCTTTTAAAGAATTTCTTTTTGCAATCTCACTTGATTCAAAACCATAGAGAAACAATGTCAGCAGTCCAAGTGCTGCCATAACCGCTGTCAATACAAACGGAGTCAGTACCAAAAACCAATTTAGTAACAAAAAAATCGGAACAGTCAAAATCAGTGAACCAATCATATATTTGATAGGATCAATCGGCAAATCGGCTACTACTTTTCCAGTCTGACCATTTACCGTAGCATAAATCACCCGATCTTTTTTTCGATAAGACATAAACCAGACCGGAAACATCATTTCCTCTACCATATGTACTTTTACTTCCGGTATCCGAACGCCCGCTCCCGCCGTTTTCATTCCGCAGGAGGCAAACTGCGGTGTCTGATAAATCTTTCTTAAATTTTCCTCCCATACATTTGCTTTTGCATCATTTTCATAGACTTTTTCACTGACATCAGGAATATCTGCATAAAATCCACTTAAAAATGCCGGGCAAAAATCTTTTCTCTCCCCTATATTAAACGGTGCTAAATGCTCACTGATGCGATCTTCAAATGAAGAAGACGCATCATAATAAACTCCGTCATACCAACTGTCAATCTCTCCCGTCAAACTAAAATGTCTGGTAATAATATAATCACCTCTTCTAGTCTGTGTTTCTCCCGGAAGATTGAACATTCCTTCCTGTACCAGTTCATAACTCCAATAAGGCATATAGATCCCTCGAAAACTATCAATACAAGTTTCGTCTTTCAATATATCTGGTGCAAAAATTGCCCGTTTCATTCGGTTTTTATAAGCCTTTTTGCAATCCTCCTTTGTCCTTCGAAAAGGAACAATATATCTTGGACGTTTTTCTTTGCTGATACGGCTGTAAAGAATTGTAGATGCACCACAATAACTGCAAAAACCGGCTGCAGCATGATCTGTGCTTAAAATCTCTCCTCCGCACTGCGGACAAGTAAATACTGTTACATCATAAACTTCCCTTTCCTGTGCATCCTGCGTCTTTGTATCAAACTGATAGGGATCAAACTGTGAATTGCAATGTTCACAGCTCATATTTTGTGCGGAGGGGCTAAATTTCAAATTCCCCCCGCAATTAGGACATTGTATCATACTGTTCTCCTTTCTCAGCCTTTTTATTTTATAAATGAAACCGAAATTGTCATTCCATGTGATACCCAATCATCATTTCCAAATCCCCCCGCATTATAATAGACATACAATTCCCGGTTCTCTAACTTTTCAATTGGAACAGTCGCTTCCATAGTATAAAGTTTTTCCTCCTGTCCCATATCCTCTATCTTTCCGCTCTCAAAAAGAAACTCATCATTTCTGCTCGATGCCTTTTGTGCATAGACACGAATATACTGATTTCCATCGCTCACTTCCTGAATCAAACAAGAAAGTTCTATCTTTGCACTTTGATACCCCAAACTTTTCAATGCCTGCAAATCGACCTCTTCCATAAAAAACCGATCATACGCATTTCCTTTTATATGAAGTTTCTGGCGAAAAAATCCGCTGTCTGTCACTTCATACGTATCCATTCGATTATCCTGAAACGAAGTAAATGTCTTTTTAATCTCTAAATCCACTTCCCGCTTTTCCATATCCAGAAGATGCTGCATATCTTTCAAATAAAATTCTTCCGTATCAGCATCAATTACAACTGTTCCTGCCCGATCCTGAAATCCAATAATACACTCCTCTCCCAAAAGTTCTCCAAACGGCAACACTTCTCTTAAGTTTTTATCATAACTGCATGTCAGCTTTGGAATACCAACTTCCCTTCCGTTCTGAAAAAAAGTAATTGTATAATTTAACGGCAAAAACTTTGGATATAACTTTAACTGTTCTACTCCATAATACCCCCGAAGCACCTCTCCGTCTGCTCCTACATAAGCTATATCGGTATCGGTATAATACCCCTCAAACTGATAGCCATCCCTGCTTAAAGTCTGAACAGATGCTCCCTTTTTCAAAGTCATCTCATAATAAGTATCATTCTCTATATAAAGCATTGCCTGATACTCTTTTTCTTCTTTCAACTGTTCCTTTGTATCCTCTTCTTTGCTGGTTTGAACAATTTCCTCCGTTGTAGCAGCTAAATCAGAAGAATCCAAACTCTCCTTCTGAGAAGAACAGGAAACCAAAACCAAACACAATATACATACTGCTATTATCATTTGCATTTTTGCTTTCATCCTATCTTTCACCTCACTTCCTGCTCCCATCAAGGTTTTTCCTTTGTGTTCTCATCTATATCTATATCCTTACCCTTGCTCCTACTCTTACTCTTATTCTTACTCTTTCTCCAAAAAATCCAAACTTTTATCCCTAACTTCACCAGTACCAATAGACACAGCACTGCCGCTGCCCGCAGCAGCCACTTTGCCGCCGTCTTTGTCCATGTATTTTGATTTTCAGGAACAATCTCCGGCAAAGTCACAATCTTTTCCCCAATTAAACTATCTGTATTTACAGTATAAGTATGCCCCTCAAACATATATGTCACACGGATTGTTCGAAATTCCTCTATTCCGGTATATTCATAATCATGACTAAACCAAGTATCATTCATTGCATAGCGGTAACCATCCTTTTTCCCAAATGAAATCGCCCAGTCATAACTGTTTGCTGCCAACTGAAGCACTGCACTTTTCTCTTCCGAAACATTCTGCTCTAAATCAGCATCCGCCAAACGATTAATTGTCTGATACTGATAAAAAAAACCATTACTTCTTTTACTCTCCTTTGCCGTCACCGTCACCTCATCTGGTGTCACTGCCTCCTCCCGGTGCAGTACCTCCGGCTCAATTCCACTGATACCATCCTTTTCCTTTCCCTGATACTGATAGTGCAGTTCATTATATTCTACATCCACCTGCAAAATATCCTCCGGTGTAAAAGGAATCCCCCGATCTTTATCAAAACAATTAAAAGCAAAATAGAAAAAAGAACGTTTATCCTCATCCATTTTCCCGGTATTATCTGTAATCTTATACCAAAGATCCCGAAAAGTTCCATTTTCCTTATTAAACTGATAAATACACTCAAATAACTTCCCCTGAAGAATCACTTGATTTTGATATTCCAAACGAAACCGATATGCCTCTTCATCCATCCCCATATAACAAATCTGATTTTGATAATGTGTATAACGATCCATAAAATCAAGCTGATTACAATAACCAATCTCTGTAATCTCATACTTCTGTTCAGGAGAAATATCCCCATTATAGAGTACATATTTCTGATAATATTCATCCACTTCCAAAAATTCCGGTATATAAGTAATCCCATTCATCACCAAACGATCAATCCGGTAAGCCTCTTTCTCAGTATCCTTTGGCATATTAAAATAAATATAAAATACATTCCCATCATTAATCATAGAGCAAACCTTTGTCAGTGCCAACGTATCATATCCCGGCTTCACTTCCAGCCCAAAATACTCAAAGTCCTCCTGTATACTGCTTTCCTCCGTAATTGCAAAAGCTCTCTCCACACGGCTTTTTATCTCTTCCTGACTCTCATCCCCGGCTCTTTTTCCACACCCAATACAAAAAAACAAACACAAAAGAAAAATCCCCCCCATTTTCCAACCT
>CAJUGZ010000304.1 GCA_910585855.1 uncultured Lachnospiraceae bacterium
CACGCTCCTTTTTTTTCACACACTGCATAGAAGCAGTATGTGAAAAAAATCTTAGGTTTTTCAGCAGAAGTCAAGAACTTCTAACTTTTCTCCAAAGTCACTGCAGGTTGTCCCCCGTTTTCGAATCTGGCTGTTTCTTGACCCCGAAACAAAAAAAAAATCTTATCCAAGCCTTTCTATTTCATAAAAATTTTTAAATCTTTCTGCCGTGATCCAATCAACAGCAAGAGGCGGTCTGCTCGTTTTCTTTGACTGCGACTTCGGAGAATGGTTAGAAAGTCTGGCTTCTGTGGAAACACCTAGAATTTTTTGCATATCCTGCTTCCATGCAGGGTATGCAAAAAAAGGGGCGTGTTTAGCCCGGATAAAAGAGAAGCCGTTTCATTGTAGCAGGTCGCACCCTTTGGTATGCCAGTTCTATTTTGGCTGCCGTGAGGGCGAATTGCGCCCCGGTTCGTCCGGCTGGATGTGCTTTGATACAGAAGCCATAGACTTTCTTACCGTTCGGAGAGCGGAGCAAGCAAAGAAAAGGAGCAGACCGCCTCTTGCGTCCGGTGACAATAAAAGCCATCCCTCCCTAATTCTTAAAACTATGAATCGGAGCAGGAATCCGTCCTTTTCGATTGACAAAAGCCGAACAATCCATCCGATTTACCGGCATAATAGGTGCATATCCAAGCAGCCCGCCAAATTCCACCGTTTCTCCTACTCCCTTTCCGATTACAGGAATAATTCGAACTGCCGTCGTTTTTTGATTTACCATTCCAATCGCCGCCTCGTCTGCAATAATTCCTGCAATGGTAGCCGCCGGAGTATCTCCCGGAACTGCAATCATATCGAGTCCAACCGAACATACACAGGTCATTGCCTCCAATTTTTCAAGCGTCAGCACTCCACGAGCCGCTGCATCGATCATCCCCTGATCCTCACTGACTGGAATAAAAGCCCCGCTCAGTCCTCCAACATAAGAAGATGCCATCACACCGCCTTTTTTCACTTGATCATTTAACAGTGCCAGTGCTGCTGTTGTTCCGGGCGCACCAACACTCTCCAAACCGATTTCCTGCAAAATCTCTGCCACACTGTCCCCTACCGCCGGAGTAGGTGCTAGTGACAAATCAATAATGCCAAAAGGAATCTGAAGCCTTCTAGAAGCTTCCTGTGCCACTAATTGCCCCACACGTGTAATCTTAAAAGCTGTCTTTTTAATGGTTTCACAAAGTATCTCAAAACTTTCTCCCCGCACCTGCTCCAATGCATATTTTACCACACCCGGTCCGCTGACTCCTACATGAATCACGGCATCTGCCTCCGTCACCCCATGAAATGCCCCTGCCATAAACGGATTATCATCCGGTGCATTACAAAATACAACCAGTTTCGCACATCCAAGTGAATCCTGCTCTTTTGTAAGAACAGCCGTTTCCACTACCATTTCTCCCATCAGCCGAACTGCATCCATATTCATCCCTGTCTTCGTAGAACCCACATTGACTGAACTGCAGACCCGCTCTGTACAGGCAAGTGCTCTAGGAATGGAGCGAATCAGCCGCTCATCTGCCTCTGTCATACCCTTACTTACCAGTGCCGAATATCCGCCGATAAAATTTACTCCTACTTCCTGTGCTGCCTGATCCAATACCTGTGCAATCTGCACAAAATCCTCTTCCGATTTACAGGCAGCCCCGCCTACCAATGCAATCGGTGTAACAGAAATCCGCTTATTTACAATCGGAATCCCATACTCTAGTTCAATCTGCTCTCCGGTCTTTACCAAATCCTTTGCCAAACCAGTAATCTTTTCATAAATTTTTCGCTTTACTTCCAAAAGGCTGGCGTCACAGCAATCCAACAAACTAATTCCAAGCGTAATTGTCCGCACATCCAAATTTTCTTTCTCGATCATATTGTTGGTTTCATTGACCTCAAATCTATTTATCATTGCTTTTCTAATCCTTTCTAACACTAAATTCGATGCATCTTATCAAAAATATCTTCCCTTTGCAGTTTAATATGTACGCCAATCTCCGTACCCACCTGCTCTAACTCCGAAGAAATCGTTCCAAAGTCTTTTGCCGCTCCGCTCATATCTACAATCATCATCATATTAAAATACTCTTGTACAATCGTCTGAGAAATATCTAAAATATTGACCTGATTTTCTGCCAAATACGTACAAACCTTTGCAATAATCCCTACGGTATCTTTTCCAACCACTGTAATAATTGTTTTTTTCATTCTCTGTCTCCATCCATTCTATCACTTATTTTTCTATTTGAATCATTTTTATTGCACGATCCCGTTTTGCAATCGAAATCGGAAATTCCTTTCCGGTATAAGTATTTTCTCCCATTGCAATCTCTAACTTTACCGTTTCATATGCCAGTTCCTCATAATTATTTTCCCTGCTTAAATGTCCTAATACAATATGCCTTAACCCATCATGAAGCACTCGACTCAGCAATTTCCCCGAACACTCATTTGACAAATGCCCATAATCTCCTAGTATTCTCTGCTTTAACAAATAAGGATAACTCCCCATCTCCAACATCCGAATATCATGATTCGCCTCCAGCAATATAGCATCTAATCCCTTTAAATTCTCTACAATATAATCATTATACTTTCCCATATCAGTAGCCACCGCAACTGAACAGTTTCGATGAAAAAAACGATAGCCCACCGGATTTGCCGCATCATGGGAAATAGAAAAAGGACGAATCCGAATCTGCTGAATCCAAAACTCCTGATCTGGTGCAATTTCCTGATACAACTCGTCCTCAATTTTTCCCAAAGAAGGCATACTGCGAATTTCCGCCAATGTTTCCTTTGTAGCATAAATTGGAATATGACACTTTCTTGCCAACACACCCAATCCGCTGATATGATCGGAATGTTCATGTGTAATTAAAATTCCGTTTACATCCTTTGTAGTAAGATTATTTTCATTTAATCCCGCTTCCACCCTTTTTCCGCTAATCCCGGCATCTACCAAGATATGGGTATTTTCTGCACCGATATAAATGCAGTTCCCACTGCTTCCACTGGCAATACTTAACAACCTCATTTTTCTTGCTCCTTTGTCCTGACATCTTCTAACATTTTAGGATACCCTCATAGTAATGTCAAGCAAAGATTCTCTTTCGCACAAAATTTTTAAAAAAGCAGCAATTCTCAATTCCATGCGCATCAATCATGCAGGATTTCCTCCTTCCATGCCGCAATCTGTAAAAATAATTCTCCCATATTAATTTTCGAAAAATCTGTTGTATCAATCTTAATCTGCCTACCATCAACGCAAAAGGCATCAAATCCCCTTTGTTCTATTCTACGAACAAAGTTTTCATAAGAAATAGTTTTTGCTTTTAGAACGTTCAGATTATTCTCTTTCTTTTCCGGATAACAATCATTCACAACATGCCCCCTGTGCCTGTCAGGACTATTTTCCCGCTCCATAAAACGCTGATAAATCACGTTGTAATCACCTGTTAAAGTAATGGTCAATGCAGAATATTGATATTTTTCTATCAGATTTTTTATTCCATATTCTGACGAATATTCAAAATTGTTTTCTAATATAAAAGGCTGTCCTGCTTTCATAAGCTGACCTGCGGCATAATACATAATTTCCATACTGGCAATTCCAAGATTTACTTTTTCTGTTCTTGACTGAAAACCTACATTGTCAAACAGCAATTCTTTTATGGTATCCTTTGAAATAACAGGAAGTTTCAACCTTTCTGACAAGACCTCTGCCATAGTACTTTTACCTGCTGCCGGAATACCTGTCACTAATATACAATACATTGCTCATACCTCCTTCAAACTAACTATTTCTACAGCAACTCCAAGTTCCCTAATCTGTATCAGAAAATCCTCAGATACATGATTGTCCGTAATCAGTAAATCATAATCTTTTACCTGACATACAGAATGGATGGAATTTTTTCCTATCTTCTTAGACGGATACAGCCCAATATTCATTCCGCTGTTCTTCATCACAGCTTTTCCAAATTCCACACCGGCTGGATCATGAATGGAAGCTCCAAAATCCAGAGATAATGCTGCATGTGATAAAAACGCTTTATCCATTCGAATATTTTTTATCATTTGAATAGTATAAAAATCATGGCAGTGACCACGATGGGACATTTCACCGCCCAATAATATAACGGATAGATTCATTTTTTTCCGCAATACCTCTGCAATGGTAACGGAATTTGTCAACACTGTAATGGTTATATCTTCCGGCAGATTTTCAGCCATATAATATCCGACTAAAGATGTGGTAATATAAATAACATCCTTATTTTGAATATATTCGATTGCTTTTTGGGCAACTGCCAGATAATCCGTCTGAATTTCTTTTACATCAATTGGATTATATGTAGGCATAGGATAAATTTCTTTTGGATTAACTGTAATAGCACCGCCATGTGTTCTCTGCAGCAATCCTTTACTTTCCAATATCCTTAAGTCCCGTCTTGCACAATCCGCCGAAATTTTATAATATTCCTGAATTTCTGATACCAGAATCCGTCCTGTTTCGTTTATCTTACAAATAATATCCTTCTGTCGTTCTTCCATAAACATAATCAATACCTCAATTTCGCATTTTTAATTGTTCTTACTTGTTTATATTTGATTATACTTGTTTATGCCCGAATATGCAAGCTTTTTATTAACAAAAATTATGTAAGAACATCCCATTTTTATCCTGCTTTCCCAAATTATAACTGTCAACAGGAGAGATTCCCATACTGTAGCCAATAACCAAAATTCCTTTTTTGTTTCGGAGTCAAGAAACAGCCAGATGCGAACCCCCTAGGCAGACTGCAGTGACTTTGG
>CAJUGZ010000305.1 GCA_910585855.1 uncultured Lachnospiraceae bacterium
ATGCAAAAAAAGGGGCGTGTTTAGCCCGGATGATAGGGAAGAGGATGTTTTATGGCTGATAAAATCTTTCCTTACATCTGTTTCGTTTTGGTTGAAGTGAGGGCGAATTGCGCCCCGGTTCGTTCGGTTGGATGAACCGAAATCAGAAGCTTTAGACTTTCTTACCGTTTGGAGCGGAGCAAGCAAAGGACAGCAGCAAACCGCCTCTTGCGTCCGGTGAAAGCCAACTCTTTCCGGCAGCATTATCCTATCTCCAAAAGCTGAATGAAAGCCAAAAACTAAAAATGTCAGAATCGCAAAAAAATTGCTTCAAAACTATCCTGAAAATGAGTCATTTTATAAAAATTTTACTTTGTAAGTTTATCCCGAAAAATAAAAAGGAAACCTTGCCAGAAAGTCTATAAAGTTATACAATAAATCTGCCGGTAATTTTTTTGCCATAGCCAAGCAGCCGTTCCATTAAAAGTCCGGTCAGAAACCAAACCGGTGCATAATCAAGCCGGATTAAACCATGAAAACTGGTTTTTGCCCCGGTGTAATCCCATGGGCACATATGAAAGTAGCGGAGCAGACTACCGGAAATATATTCTGCTGTAAAGATAATAACTGTATACACACCTCCCCGAAACAGCGTATTCCGATTTTTCAACAATCCGCATAGTGGTTTTAGGCAGGCTGCCATTCCATAAATTGGAAACATAAGGAGTGAAGTAGTACACAACATCCGTTTATCCGAATGGAGAAGAGAGCCCATACCGGTCCAAAAAATTTCCAGACACCAGCCAGTTATGCCGCATTTAATAAAGTTATTGCGTAATCGTAATAAAGAATCCATAGTCTTAGTATGGCTGAAGAATTGGAAAAATATGCATTAATTTAAAAAATAAAGTGAGGAAAATTATGGACGAACAATATCTAAAATATCTGAAATTACTGTCAAAACAGTATCCAACGATTGCAAAAGCATCTACAGAGATTATTAATTTAGCTTCAATTTTAAATCTTCCAAAGGCAACCGAACATTTTTTAACCGATATTCATGGAGAATATGAGCAGTTTCTGCATATTTTAAAAAATGGTTCGGGTTCGGTTCGCAGAAAGATTGAGGAGGAATTTGGAAATAGGATAAGTCAAAAAGATAAAAGAAGTTTGGCAACTTTAATTTATTATCCAGAGGAAAAGATGGAATTAATATTAAAGGTAGAAGACAATTTAGATGATTGGTATAAGATTACTCTTTACCGTTTGATTCAAATCAGCAAGCATGTTGCTTCAAAATATACCCGTTCTAAAGTAAAAAAGGCTTTGCCTCAGGATTTTGCCTATATTATGGAGGAACTGCTTCAGGAAAAAGAAGAGATACACGATAAGGATGCCTATTATAATCAGATTATTTTGGCGATTATTCGTACCGGACGGGCAAAGGAGTGCATTATTGCTTTTTGTTATCTGATTCAAAGACTGGTAGTTGATCATCTGCATATTGTAGGAGATATTTTTGATCGTGGACCGGGTGCGCATATTATTATGGATACTTTGATGAATTATCATTCTGTGGATATTCAATGGGGAAATCATGATATTGAGTGGATGGGAGCGGCAGCAGGAAATTTAGCTTGTATTGCCAATGTTATTCGAATTTCGGCACGATATGGAAATTTGGATACTTTAGAAGAAGGGTATGGCATCAATTTAATTCCTTTGGCAACTTTTGCTATGAATGTCTATGCAGACGATCCCTGCTCTTGTTTTGATATTAAATACAATCAGGATATCTATAATGTACACGATTTGGAATTAGATCGTAAAATGCATAAAGCAATTAGTGTGATCCAGTTTAAATTAGAAGGGCAACTGATTCAAAGACGTCCTGAATTTGGCATGGAGTCTAGGCTTTTATTGGATAAGATTAATTTTGAAACAGGGACGGTTCGAATAGATGGAAAAGAGTATCACTTAGAGGACAGTTTTTTTCCGACTGTCTGCCCGCAAGATCCCTATCGCTTGACGGAAGAAGAGGAAGTGGTGGTAGAACGGCTGAAAAGTGCTTTTTTGCAGTGTGAAAAACTGCAGAAACATGTGCGGTTTTTATTTTCTAAGGGCAGTCTTTATCTGACTTATAATTCGAATTTGCTCTATCATGGCTGTATTCCGCTTTGCAAAGATGGTACGTTTCGCAAGGTAAAGATTAAGGGAAAGGAGTATTCAGGAAAAGGACTGTATGATGTTTTGGAATCTTGGGCAAGAAAGGGATACTATCGAGAGGAAGGAGCAGATAAAGAATTTGGAAAGGATATTATGTGGTATATCTGGTCAAATGAAAATTCGCCTGTATATGGAAAGACAAAGATGGCCACATTTGAGAGATATTTGATTAAAGATAAAGAAGTGCAGAGTGAAAAAAAGAATTATTATTATCAGTTAATTGAAAAAGAAGAAGTGGTTAATCAGATTTTTGAGGAATTTGGGCTGGATGCGGAACATTCGCATATTATTAACGGACATATGCCAGTGGAATTAAAGAAAGGAGAAACCCCGATTAAATGTGGTGGAAAGGTTTTGATTATTGATGGAGGGCTTTCGAAGGCTTATCAGAGTAAAACCGGAATTGCCGGATATACGCTGATTTATAATTCTTACGGACTTCGCTTGGTTTCTCATGAGCCTTTTGAATCAAAAGAGATGGCGATTGCAAAAGAAAGTGATATTCATTCAGAAACTATGGTGGTAGAGCGGGTATTTCGGCGCAGAAGTGTGGCAGATACGGATGCAGGAAAAGAGATTGAAGAAAGTATTGTGGATTTAAGCAATTTATTAAGTGCATATCGGGACGGAACCATTCGGGAAAAAGAACAGTAGACAGGGAGGGAAAAAGGATGGCAGGTTCAATATTTGGAACGATTTTTCGCATTTCTACTTGGGGAGAATCGCATGGAGTCGGGGTTGGCGTAGTGGTAGATGGTTGCCCGGCGGGTCTTTCTTTATGTGAAGAGGAGATACAGCACTATTTGAATCGAAGAAAGCCGGGGCAGTCTAAGTTTTCGACTCCTCGCAAGGAGGAAGATTTGGTGGAGATTTTATCGGGGGTATTTGAAGGAAAGACGACCGGAACACCGATTGCGATGATGGTGCAGAATAAGACGCAGCAGTCAAAGGATTATTCGGAAATTGCAAAGTATTATCGTCCCGGACATGCGGATTTTACATTTGATCAGAAATACGGATTTCGGGATTATCGGGGCGGCGGGCGTTCTTCCGGGAGAGAAACGATTGCCCGGGTAGCCGCCGGAGCAGTGGCACAGAAATTATTGGAATCTCTTGGAATTAAAGTAACGGCTTATACGTTAAAAATCGGATCGGCTGCGGTGGACAGAGAACGGTTTTCGATAGAAGAAGCAAAAAAAAATCCGCTTTGTATGCCGGATGCTTTGGCAGCTAAAAAGGCAGCAGAGTTTTTAGAGGATTGTATAAAAAGGCAGGATTCGGCAGGCGGGATTATTGAGTGTGTGATACAGGGAATACCGGCTGGAATTGGAGAGCCTGTATTTGAAAAGCTGGATGCCAATTTGGCAAAAGCGGTTCTTTCGATTGGGGCAGTTAAGGGATTTGAGATAGGGGACGGATTTGCAGCGGCAGGCAGTGTAGGATCGCAGAATAATGATGCATTTTATATGCAAGAAAAAGAGATAAAAAAGAAAACAAATCATGCAGGGGGCGTACTGGGCGGAATCAGTGACGGCAGCGAAATTGTATTTCGGGCTGCGGTAAAGCCGACTCCTTCAATTGCAAAAGAGCAAAGGACAGTTAATCGAAATGGAGAGGAAATTTCGATTTCAGTAAAGGGAAGACATGATCCAATTATTGTACCTCGTGCGGTAGTAGTGGTAGAAAGTATGGCAGCAATTACTTTGGTAGATGCATTGTTTGTCGGGATGACTTCACGGTTAGATCAGATTCAACGGTTTTTCCGGGCATAGGCATATTCTTCTCCTGAAAGATTGTATTCACAAAGTGCTAGTTGATTTTTAGAGAGATCATATTCAAGGCGGCTGATACAGGTGTTTTTTAGATATGTAATGCCAGTTCCAATCGTTCCGCCGGAGAGATGGTAGAGCAGGGCATTGATTGAGCCTCCGTGGGAAACAAGGATAATATTGTGATTATTTTTGGCACTTTTTCCAATACAGGTGTGGAGTGCTTGTTCCATACGAAGACAGAGTTGGTCAAGGGGTTCCATTCCTTCTGGTATTTCCTGCGGGTAGTTTGGGTAATGAGTTTTGAGATCTTTCCAGATCATACCAGAACCTTTGCCCATTTCCCGTTCGGTTAGAAGGGGTTCTATAATAACGGGCGGGTGGTTGGTATAGTCAGAAATGATTTGGGCAGTTTCTTTGGATCGAGAGAGCGGGCTGGTGTAGATGGTGTTCCATGTTTCGGAAGAGAGGCTTTGGGCGCAGAGTTTGGCTTGGGAGCGTCCGGTATCATTTAGTGGGATATCTTCTCTGCCTTGTAGTCGGTTTTCTAAATTCCAGTTGGTTTGTCCGTGTCGGACTAATAAAATAATCATGGTATCTTACCGTTTGGATACGGCTGTTTGAGTTTTAGACAGCGGTATCGTTCCTTTCTTTTGAGTTTTGGCTTTATTTTGATTTTAACAGAAGAAAAGGAGAAATTCAAGAATGGATTTTTTAGTTCTTTAATTAGGTTTTTGTAGATAGGATGCCGGAAAGGGTTGGATTTCACCGGACGCCAGAGGTGGTTTGCTCCTGTCCTTTGCCTGCTCCGCTCCAAA
>CAJUGZ010000306.1 GCA_910585855.1 uncultured Lachnospiraceae bacterium
AGACAGAAGTCTTAGAACTTCTTACTTTTTGGAAACCGGAACAGCAGGCTGCCCATCGTTTTCGAATCTGGCGTCCTCTATCATCCTCCCTTCATTATACAATTCCAATCTTCTCATAAAATCAAAATATTATCCCTTTTTCAGTTTATAAATTTATCCTGCTCCTACACAAAAAAAGTTGCTTTTTTTATTAATCTATTGCATAATAATCTGCAAAGACCATAAAACAACAAAACTCTTTATCAGAAAGGAACTTATTATGCCGCATCAAGAATTTATCAGCGAGTCCTACCATACAGGCAGTCAAATTTTTTTATCCCTCTACGTCTATAACGTCGGATTTCAAACCTGTGATTCCTATCATGAATGGGGACCGGGAATCCGCAACCACTACCTAATCCACTATATCAATGCCGGAAAAGGATATTATAAAACAAACGGCCAAACCTTTCTTCTTACCAAAGGAGATGCCTTTCTTATCTATCCAGAAACAGAAGTAACCTATTATGCTGATGAAAAAGACCCTTGGGAATACTACTGGGTCGGTTTTCAAGGAAACGATGCTGCCGCTTTAATTCATGCCACTGACTTCTCCAAAGAAAACCCGATCTTCTATCACTGCAGTTCAGGTGAAAAAATTCGTGACGGAATCTTTGAAATCTATCGTTCCCGTGGAAATACCATTGCCGATACCGCCAAAATGACAGGATCGCTTTACCATGTCCTTTCCCTTTTTATTCAAGATTCTGCCACAAAACAAACTTTATCCGCTGCATCTTCTTATATTGAACTAGCGGTTTCTTTTATTGACTCTCAATACTCCTATCCAATTACGATAGAAGATATTGCTGACTATCTCGGCATCAGCCGAAGTCATCTGTTTCGAGAATTTAAAACCTATCTCAAACAATCCCCAAAGGATTTTCTGACTAACCGCAGAATACGGGAAGCCTGTCGGCTGCTTCTAAAAACTTCCCTTTCGATCCAATCGGTTGCCAATTCGGTCGGCTATGAAAACAGCATGTACTTTTCCCGCATTTTTCGAAAAGAAACCGGACTAACTCCTTCCCAGTTTCGCCTGCAGTCTGCAGTAAAAGAAAAAATTCAGAAAATCTAAAAAACATTAAAATATTGCCTCAAACGCCCCAATACAACTCTGCTTCTCAGAATGATCCAAAACAGCAAATATGATTGTTTCAAACTGATCCGGAAAATATTCTGTCAGTAATTCATTCCACCACAATGCAATCTGTTTTGGATCATTTCGAAATACCCCGCATCCATATGCCCCTAAAATCAAATGACGACATCCTTGCTTTGCAAAAATCGCAAGCACCAACTGCATCCGCCGCCTCATTACTTGTTCTGCCCGTTTTATATCTTCTCCCTTTAGCCGAACTTGTCCCATATTTACAGCAGGCATTGTTAAAATAGAAGCAAGCACCGGTTTCTCTAACAATTTAAATCGTTCATCCCGAAAAAAAACTACATTCGGTGAATAAATTGCATAATCCGTATACATCATACTTTCACAGAGCCGATTCTCCTTATAATATTCTTCATGGGTCGTCAGTGTTCTATACAAACAGCTTGATACAGCAAGACTTTCCTCCTGTGCCTTTGCACCATTTAAAAACCCTCCGCCCGGATTTTTGGCACTGGCAAAATTAAGAACTCCCATTTCCTTTTCCTCCGCTGCCAATTTTAAAATCGTATCCACAGTAGAACAATTCCAAACCCGAACCGAATCCTTTGAAAAAACGCCTGTCTTTTCCTTTTGCCGCACCCAATCTAACAATTCCTCCCCCTGCTTTGGCGTAAAAAGAACACTCTCCTGTACTGCATACTCCTGAAGTTTTCCAATCTCTACTATTTTTCCCTCTATTTCATAATAACCCTTTTTCATAATATCTAATGTCTGTCTGGCAAGTGCTTTCCGATCCATAGTACTATTCTCCTTTTTTTATAATTACCCAGTTTACAACTTTTTAACAAACCAAATGAGGGAGGACGCCAAAATCAAAAGGAAAATCTGCTCCGATCCCGCTCTCGCTTAGCATTTCCTCGCAGCGGACACATAAGGCACGAAAACACTGTGCCTAAGTACCAACGAAAAATGATGACTCTGCGCAGACCTTCCTTTTGATTTTGACTGTGTATCTCCACCGAAAAATAAAAATACAAACGCAATCTCTTTATGACATTATTGAAACATCAACAAAAATTCTTTTTTTAGATGATTTCTCATAAACAATAGTATATATTATTCCAAACTGATTTTCAACCGCTTTCACAGCTCTAATCCTTATAAATGTTTTTAAAAAATCTTTTTCACAAAAAATCTTCGATCTTTTTATAAAATACAAAAAGATCGAAGATTCTTTTCTCCAACTAAAAATCCATTAATGTTGAATCAATATAAAATTTATTCCACATTTAGAAATTTCTAAAACAAATTTATAAGTAAAAAACAAATATTATCTATATCAAATCAAGTGCTATCATATATAATAATTCTTTTACAAAATACAACAGTTCTATTTCTTCTTTATCATTCGACTCCTCCATTGCTTTATCAATAATAGGAATAAGAGATTCTTCTATATAACTTTGTTCTAACCTATTACAATCTACACTTTCCACAGATGTATATTCTGCTGCTATCTCATTTATCACTATATCAATATACTTATTTAATTCCTCAAAAATAAATTTTGGATATACAGAAGCATAATAATTTCCATCAAAATCTTCATAAGGAACTGTTATATTTAACGCACCTATAGGACTTCCAATTATAGATTTAACTTTCTCATCATCTTCTTCATCTTTTTCTGCATAATATACTTCTGTTAATTTTTTTGTAAATGTTTTTAAACGATTATTATCTAATAAAAAAACATATACTCCTAATTCTGTATCTACAAATATTTCCAATACAATAGAATGATTTAATCTATAATAAATAAATGGTAAGCTCACCTCAATTTCATACATTTGAATTGCCACTAAATTTTCTATAATTACTTCTTCCAAGTCTAAATATAAACTTCCATAAATCTCTTCTAAGTCCTCTTTTATTGTACTATTATAAATAAATACTTTCTCCTCTTGTGCAAAGTATCTTATTGTTTCACATAAAAATTTAATCCTATCCATAACAGCAACATAAAAATAAAATTCACCAAATTTTCTTTTTTCTATCTTCTCTACACTCACAATCTGTTTCTTATCTTCTAAACAATACCGAAAACCTTCAATACACCAATTTCCAACACTATCATCCACAAAAATAGCATAGAGATCATAATTTTCATCTTTTACATATATATATAAATCATCCTCTGTACTTTTTAAAGGTCTTATTGCATATAAATCATACATTTTCCTCTTACGTAACGCCATTGGTACAAGATTTACCTTCAACATATCATGATATTCTGTAGAAATATTAAGTTTTACTACTATACCCTTTTCTACATCAATATCTATTACCAAATCAATTTGACTATCTACTAAATACTTTAAAATATTTCCGTCTAATTCAGCAAACTCCTCTGCATCAGAAAGAATATCACTTAAATCTTCTCTTATTTTCTTTGTAATATCCAATCCTAAGCCATTATAAATTCCAAGCATAGTATAATATGCGTCATCATATTCAATTCTCCAATCACCAGTGGACACAAAATATACAATATTTTCACACATAAACTTCATTCTATTATATTTATAAAAATCTATTTTAAATCCTCTAATATTTTTCTTCATTAATCCCTTCACACTGATTTCTTGCAGTCCAGCACTTTCCTGCTTATAATTTTTAACACTAGACAAAATTCCAAACCCTGATATATATGTCCCATTTACTATCTTATATTCTTCATACGGAATAACATAAAAATTTTCTTCTACCATGTCTTTAATCAAAACACATTTCTCACCTTTTGTTGTTCTCACTTCTCTAATTGCCTTAAACTCTTTATCTGCCATAATATTCTCCTTTGTTTTTTATTTTTTATCCGATTTTTTCTTTCTCTTTCATATTCTTATTTTCCAAAACCTACTTTACCTAAAATTAATAAACTTATTCCAAACTTCCTAATTTTTATACAAATAATTCTTTATTACCTATTAAAATTTTTTAACACATATTCCTTTTCTCACTAAAATAAGTCTTTTTCTGCCTAATAGTATTTATAACTTATTCTTATTATATCACTATGGTATGACATTATTTGTCACTCTTCTAAATTCCTCTAATTTTTTTTACTTATCAATAAACAATTCCACAAACGATTGTGTACAAAACATATGTTTATTTTAATCTTTACAACTTAACTTCAACAGAAAAAATTTTTCCCTTTATTATTTAATACCACAGCGCACTTTTAAAGTTTCTCCAAACGTCCATTTCTTATGGTAAAAAAAATGAACCGGCTTTTGTATATTAACATAATACAAATTTACGATTCATTTTTTTTGTTAATAAAAACATTATAAATCAAAATTTAGTAAAATCTTTTTTAAACAAATCAAAATCATCCAGTATATTAAAGAAAAAGTAAATATACTTCATCTCTACCGCTATTCTACCAACAGCGAGAGGCGGTTTGCTTCTGTCCTTTGCCTGCGACTTCGGAGAACGGTTAGAAAGTCTTGGGCTTCTGTGGAACTACCTAGAATTTTTTGCATATCCTGCTTCCATGCAGGATATGCAAAAAAAGGGGCGTGTTTAGCCCGGATAATAGGGAAGAGGATGTTTTATG
>CAJUGZ010000307.1 GCA_910585855.1 uncultured Lachnospiraceae bacterium
TTTTCACATACTGCTTCCATGCAGTGTGTGAAAAAAAAGGAGCGTGTTTAGCCCGCATTTGTATCGGAGTGTGAATATTTTGTGGTAGATGATGATGTTTGGAATGTTGATTTCGTTTTGGTTGCCATACGGGCGAATTGCGCTCCGGTCTGGTCGGTTGGATGCATGGAACTGCAGAAGTCTTAGAACTTCTTACTTTTTGGAAACGTGGAACAGCAGGCGGTTCATCGTTTTCGAATCTGGCGTCCTCTATTTTAAAGACTGATTGAAGGTCGAAAAAAATAGCGGTTGATTTTGTATATTTCTTGGGGTATAATTTTTTCGTGAAGGCTGTAGAGGAAAGATTTGTAGTTCCTAAATACTTAAATATAAAAAAAAAGGATTGGTGACTTAGAATGAACAAGGTAGAATTGCTTTATGAAGGGAAGGCAAAAAAGGTTTGGACAACAGAAGATCCAGATGTGCTGATTGTAGATTATAAGGATGATGCAACAGCATTTAACGGAGAGAAAAAGGGAACGATTGTTGGGAAGGGTGTTATTAACAATCGGATGACAAATCATATTTTTAAGATGTTAGAGAAAAAGGGAGTGCCTACTCATTTTGTGGAGGAGTTAAGCGATCGGGAAACTGCAGTGAAAAAAGTTGAAATTGTTCCTCTTGAAGTGATTGTTCGAAATGTAGCTGCTGGAAGTTTTTCTAAAAAATTGGCGATTGTAGAGGGAACAAAGCTGCTGATTCCTACTTTGGAGTTTAGTTATAAAAATGATGAACTTGGAGATCCGATGATTAATGACTATTATGCGATTGCGATAGGAGCTGCTACCAAAGAAGAGATTGATAAAATTACGGAGTATGTATTTAAAGTAAATACAACATTATTAGAGTATTTTGATTCTTTAAATATTGAATTGATTGATTTTAAAGTGGAATTTGGGCGATATCATGGAGAAATTATTTTAGCAGATGAGATTTCTCCTGATACTTGCAGGCTTTGGGATAAGGATACCCATGAGAAGTTAGATAAAGATCGGTTTCGCAGGGATCTTGGAAATGTGGAAGATGCTTATCAAGAGGTATTTAAAAGACTTGGAATTCAGTAAAGGGTTGGATAGAAAAGGATGGGGACAGGGTTTTCTTGCCCCCATTTGTATTTAGTTGTTTTGGATAGAGAAGTAGCAGTATAGGCAGGAAGTGAGAAAGGGCAGAACAGATGGAAGAAAATATACAGTTAAAAGGGCAGCAGGACATGTCGGATAAGCTGCATGAAGAGTGTGGTGTCTTTGGAATGTATGATTTTGAGGGAAATGATGTGGCATCTACAATCTATTATGGGTTGTTTGCTTTGCAGCATCGAGGGCAGGAAAGCTGCGGGATTGCGGTAAGTGATACGGAAGGACCAAAAGGAAAGGTAAATTCGATAAAAGGAATGGGACTGGTAAATGAGGTGTTTACAGAGGAAGCACTTCAAAAACTGCATGGAGATATTGGAGTGGGGCATACCAGATATTCTACGGCAGGCAGCAGTACAAGGGAGAATGCACAGCCTTTGGTTTTGAATTATGTTAAGGGAACTTTGGCTTTGGCACATAACGGAAATTTGATTAATGCATTGGATCTTCGGCGGGAGTTAGAGTATAACGGAGCAATTTTTCAGACCACGATTGATTCGGAAGTAATTGCTTATCATATTGCACGGGAGCGGATTCATCAAGCCTCAGTGGAGGAAGCTGTAGTCAGTGCAATGAAAAAGATTCGTGGGGCATATTCTTTGATTGTGATGAGTCCAAGAAAATTGATTGGTGCAAGAGATCCCTATGGTTTTAAGCCGCTTTGTATTGGAAAACGGGATCACGCCTATATTTTTGCTTCGGAAACCTGTGCTTTGGAAACGATTGGTGCAGAGTATATACGGGATGTGATGCCCGGTGAAGTAGTGACGATTACTCGGGATGGCATTTTATCAAATCAGGAGATGTGTTTGGAGAAAAATAAGCAGGCTCGCTGTATTTTTGAATATATTTATTTTGCCAGACCAGATAGTGTGTTTGATGGAATTGGGGTTTATCATTCCAGAATACAGGCAGGACGCTTTTTGGCAATGGATCATCCGGTGGATGCTGATTTGGTGGTTGGAGTGCCGGAATCGGGAAATGCAGCCGCACTTGGTTATTCGATGGAGTCTGGGATTCCCTATGGAACAGCATTTGTAAAAAACAGTTATGTAGGACGGACTTTTATTAAGCCAAAACAGGGAAATCGGGAATCCAGTGTTCGCATTAAATTAAATGTGTTAAAAGAGGCTGTGGATGGAAAACGTGTGATTATGATTGATGATTCTATGGTTCGAGGGACGACAAATGATCGGGTAGTCAGTATGCTGCGGGAGGCAGGAGCAAAGGAAGTACATGTTCGGATTAGTTCTCCGCCGTTTTTGCATCCTTGCTATTTTGGAATTGATATTCCTTCAGAGGATCAGCTTATTGCACATAATCGTTCAGTGGAAGAGATCCGCAGAATTATCGGGGCAGATACTCTTGGTTATTTGAAGTTAAATCGTTTAGATGAAATGGTAGAGGGACTTCCTATCTGCCGGGGATGTTTTACCGGTCAATATCCTATGTCGCCTCCTACAGAGGATATTCGTGGAAGTTATGAAAAATAAGGAAAAGTCGAGGTTTTAGACTTGGGGGAAATTTAGAAAAAAGGAGAAAAAAGTTTTATGTATGATAGATATCAAAGCCCTTTGTCAGAGCGGTACGCCAGTAAGGAGATGCAGTATATTTTTTCGCCAGATATGAAGTTTCGTACTTGGAGAAAACTTTGGATTGCTTTGGCAGAAACAGAGCATGAACTTGGACTGCCGATTACGCAGGAACAGATAGAAGAATTAAAAGAACATGCTGAAGATATTAATTATGAAGTGGCAAAGGAGAGAGAAGCTTTGGTGCGTCATGATGTAATGGCTCATGTATATGCGTATGGCGTACAATGCCCAAAGGCAAAAGGAATTATTCATTTAGGAGCAACTTCTTGCTATGTGGGAGATAATACTGATATTATTGTAATGACAGAGGCACTGAAACTGGTGAAGAAAAAGCTGGTGAATGTAATGGAAAAACTGGCTTCTTTTGCAGAAGAGTATAAAGCACTTCCTACACTTGCCTTTACGCATTTTCAGCCTGCACAGCCGACTACGGTAGGAAAGCGGGCTTGTCTTTGGCTGCAGGAATTTACGCTGGATTTGGAGGATATTGAGCATGTGCTTGGCGGGATGAAACTGCTTGGATCAAAGGGCACGACCGGAACACAAGCCAGTTTTTTGGAATTGTTTGATGGAGATCAGGAAAAGATTGATCGGATTGATCCGATGATTGCAGAAAAGATGGGGTTTCAGGAGTGCTATGCGGTATCTGGGCAGACTTATTCAAGAAAAGTGGATACACGAGTATTAAATGTGCTTGCTGGGATTGCGGCTTCTGCACATAAAATGTCAAATGATATCCGCCTATTGCAGCACTTGAAGGAAGTGGAAGAGCCTTTTGAGAAAAATCAAATTGGTTCTTCGGCTATGGCGTATAAACGGAATCCAATGCGGAGTGAGCGAATTGCTTCTTTAAGCCGTTATGTGATGGTGGATGCTTTAAATCCGGCGATTACTTCGGCTACACAGTGGTTTGAGCGTACATTGGACGATTCGGCAAATAAGAGATTGTCCATACCAGAGGGCTTTCTTGCGGTGGATGGAATTTTGGATCTCTGTCTGAATGTAGTGGACGGGCTTGTGGTTTATCCAAAAGTAATTGAAAAGCGGCTGCGCAGTGAACTGCCTTTTATGGCTACCGAAAATATTATGATGGATGCAGTAAAAGCAGGCGGTGATCGGCAGGAACTGCATGAAAAAATTCGTAAACTTTCTATGGAAGCAGGAGAAAATGTAAAGAAAAAGGGAAAAGAAAATAATTTACTGGAATTGATTGCACAAGATCCCGCTTTTCATTTGAGCTTAGAGGAATTAGAAGCAGCCATGCAGCCTTCCCGTTATATCGGACGAGCAGTAGAGCAGGTGGATAAGTTTTTAAAACAAGTAGTTTCGCCTATCCTTTCTGAGAATAAAGAATTATTAGGAGTTACGGCTGAGATTAAAGTATAGAAAACATCAGGATTTGGAGGCAGAAAAATGCGGTTTCGACCATGTATTGATATTCATAACGGGCGGGTAAAGCAGATTGTTGGAGGAAGCTTGATCGATCAGGGAAATCAGGTAGAAGAAAATTTTGTTTCAGAACAAGATGCCAGATATTATGCACGGCTTTATCGAAAGAAAGGACTTTTGGGAGGTCATATTATTTTGCTGAATCAGGCTGGAACGGCATTTTATAAGGCAGATCAAGAACAGGCTTTTTTGGCTTTGCGGGAATATCCGTTTGGGCTGCAGGTTGGGGGCGGAATTACTTTAGAAAATGCACAGGACTTTATTCGTGCCGGAGCTTCCCATGTAATTGTAACTTCCTATGTATTTCGAAACGGAAAAATTGATTTTGAAAGAATCAAAGAACTGAATCAGGAAGTGGGACGAAAGCATTTGGTTTTGGATTTAAGCTGTCGTAAGAGGGGGGAGGATTATTTTATAGTAACGGATCGATGGCAGAAATTTACCGATGTCAGGGTGACGGAGGCGGTGCTGGAAGAATTGGCAGAGTATTGTGACGAGTTTATGGTACATGCGGTGGATGTGGAAGGAAAAGCACATGGAATAGAAG